>JAESUE010000369.1 GCA_016763235.1 Pseudomonadales bacterium | reverse complement strand
TTTGATAAAGCAATAGAGATGATCCCCTATGCAAATTTTCTTGGTGTTCGATTCTCTGAAACAGAAGATGGTTCGTTAATATTTCGTATGCCTTTTGATGAGAAAAATGTCGGTAATACGGCGTTACCAGCAATACATGGTGGCGTTATCGCGGGTTTTATGGAGAACGCCGCAATTATCAGTTTGATGTGGGCCATGGACTCCACCCGTATGCCCAAAGTGATCGACTTTAACATCGATTACACGCTTTCTGGCCGCGCACAGGAAACCTATGCTCGATGCGATATTGTCAAACTGGGCAAGCGTATTGCGAACGTTCAAGTCACCGCCTGGCAGGATGATCCCAATAAAGCCATTGCGGTGGCTCGCTCCCACTTCAAATTAATTAGGGACTAATCGTAAAAAGAGGTATGACATGGATGGCACTGTTTCTTGTAGAGAAGGAAAGCTAAAGGGCTTAGTGCAGCAGGGGCTTACCGCATTTCGGGGTATACCCTATGCGCAGCCACCTGTTGGCGCGCTGCGTTTCAGGGCTCCGCAAAAAATGGCGGTTTGGCAAGGTATTCGCGATGCTACCCGCTATCCTCCTTCCGCTATACAGGAAGTAAGCCCCATGAACCCTGTGGGGGAAACCAGTGAAGATTGTCTTTATCTGAATCTTTGGACGCCTGCCGTCGATAATAAAAAGCGCCCCGTATTAGTGTGGATACATGGCGGCAACTTTATTAGTGGTTCAGCGAGCATGCCCCAGTACGACGGCAGCAGCTTGGTTAAGCGGGGGGATGTTGTTGTAGTTGGTCTCAACTACCGCCTAGGCTTGCTTGGTTTTGCTCATCTGTCGGAACATTTCGGTAAGCGTGTAGACAGTAACGTTGGTCTGCGTGATCAAATTGCTGCCTTAGAGTGGGTTAGGGAGAATATTTCCAATTTTGGCGGTGATCCTGAAAATGTTACCGTCTTTGGTGAATCAGCTGGGGCGAACTGTATTGCAAGTATGCTTGGTTCTCCGGCGGCAAAAGGTTTATTTAAGAACGCGATTATTCAAAGCGGTTCCCCTGACTATTTCTTGAAGGCGGAAGAGGCTGAAAGGCTCAGGAAGCTTTATTGGCCAAAGCTTGAATTAGATAATGATGAGGAATTCTTTTCATTACCTGCTAACAACCTATTAAAAGCACAACATTTTGCCATAAAACAAGGCGTGCAGCGGGGCGATTATCCAACACCAATGCCGCTATTTGGCATGTCGCTGATTCCCGTGCTGGGCGATGATATTCTTCCGCAAGCACCACTCAAGTACTTGGCCGAACATGCAACTGATGTGAATATTCTGCTTGGAACAATGGCCCGTGAGTGGAATTACTTCCTTAAAGTGCCGCAAGGGCCAAGAGGTAGTGCAGCGGAAAAATACCGCGATTTGGATATTGACGGCCTTGAGAAATTACTGGAAAGAGCGCTTCCTGGTGCGGGCAACGATGCACTGCAAGCCTATTATTACTCTGGCGCTGGTTTTGACCAAAGTTCTCCAGACTTTAGTAGCAAACTGCTTGACCTTTATGGCGACTTTGAATCGGATAAAGCATTTGGCGTGCCTTCAATTCGTATGGCTGAATACCAGGCCGAGCTTGGAGTGAAGGTTTATCATTATCAGTGCAGCTGGGATAAGGGGCCTTTTGGCGCAGCCCATGGGGCCGATATTCCACTTGTTTTTGGTGGGGTAGACTCAGGGATAGGAAAGATGTTTACGGGCGGGGGCGAAGGGGCGCAGACGCTATCAAACACCATGCAAGATGCCTGGATTGCCTTCGCAAGAACGGGAAACCCCAGCAGCGAGGCACTTGGGCAATGGCCCAGTTACGAAAAAAGTACCCGTTTCACTATGGAACTTGGAGAAACGTGCAGACTGCACCGAGGTTTGCGCGATATAGAAACCAGCTTTTGGAAAGGGCGGGTATAGAGACTCCTAACTTAAAAGGCCTTAGCGGTGTTTTTTAAGGGGTAAGCGGGGATACCTCAGCAAACCACCTGTTCGCACTTTTTCAGCGCCCTTAAGATATAAGGACTGATCCTCTAGGTCGATACGATCAACGGTTGTTTTCAATGCCTCAGAAATGCGGCAGCCTGTTATATGCAGCGTTACCACTGGTTCAGCCAATAGTTACTTTACCTATGACGGCAGCGAACGGCGCATCAAACAAGTGGCGAATGGAGAAGCCACGCTCTATCTCGCACTCGGTTACGAGCGTGTACTCAAACCCGCTCAAACAGAAAATGGTTTATTCTACCAAGCCGTTGGCTCGCGATTAGAGTACGATTAAGAAAAAACGAAAACAGACAAAAGCTGGGGCAGGCGCTAGGTACTTTTACCGGTAGGAATTCCGGATGCCTGTCCCAACGAATTCTAAGGTGTGGTCATTTCTGTTGTTTTTAAAACTAAATAGATGTCCTTTTATTTTCTTTTTTCTTATTCACCCGACAGGTGAAGAGGCTTTTCTAAAGCGCTGAAGTAACTTCAATACGGGGAGGAGCGCTCCGCATCCCTCGCGTCCAACAGTATCGTGGCGTGTTGCCTAACAGCTTCGGGCGAGGTGTCGTGACCGCCGTTAGAAAGGTGGTCGATCCACTCTAATAAGTCATGACGGACTAAGCCGGTGCTTTCAATGCAGTACTGTGGGCTCTTGACCCAAACAGTGGGGGAGTATATCGACGGACTGGAATAATGCCAGCATGACGAATATCCGTTTTTTTTCAACTGGTGAGACGCTAAAAAGCCATAGGGAACGCGTATTAAAAGCGCAGGGATTGCAAAGAACAAGGCTATCTTCACGCAGGTTTGGATTCGTTTGTCCGTTGCGGCGTTGAATAAACGCAAAAAGGCCAGCGCAATGAGAGCAACATAACAAGGTGTGCCTACTATCAGTGGAAGCCACCAATTGGAGGATGTAACATAAATGTGGTGATTATTTAGTCGATCGATATTTTCGATTAAACCGCCCCCCATAAATGTCCAAATGCCAAATGTCATGCCGAACAGGATGAATATAAGGAGTACTAATAGTGGCTTTGATGGGGCGTCTTGCTCTGGCTGAGATTCATCGTTCATTCAAAATGCTCTAGAAAAAGACGGGTGAACTTTAATCATGTCTTAAAATGTGGTTAATTTCAGTGACGAGGTTTGAGCCGATGGCCTAAAGCGCGCAGTGGTTAGTTCTTCGTTCGCCCCTAATCTTTAGGCGTTATTTACCCGACAGGTGAAGAGGCTTTTCTAAAGCGCTGAAGTGGCTTCAATACGGGGAGGCGTGCTCCGCATCCCACG
>JAESUE010000030.1 GCA_016763235.1 Pseudomonadales bacterium | reverse complement strand
TCACCTAGACCGAGAAGAAAGTGTTGCTCAAAGTAAACCTCAACCACAAACTCTCCATCCTTTTTGGAGGAATTAAGCTTTTGCATGCTTTTCACTTCGACAACCCGCGGCAGTGCCTCCTGTTGCCCCAGCCTAGCCATTTCATTTTTTATTGAAATATACGAGGGCTTATCAGCACAACCGGTTAACGCTAGCAATAAAGCGAAAGGCCACAACACCCTGGCCAATACCTCGCTGGCAGATAGATCATGCAAAAGTAAAGCCCGCATAGCCACTGCGCAATTCCTCACTCCATTCACTTGAATATAAATCTTACAATTCTTTTATTTTAGCTTCGCCCTTTAACCACGCCTGAAAAGATCGAAACTCGAGAGACCCTTTTTGACCTTCCAGAAGACTGCGCATTTGCTCATCATCAACTTCACTTGAAGCTGTTTCGCTCAGATCGCTGCCCACTTTATTTTCATCAGAGTTCACGAGAAACAAGATACTAACAACGTGACTCCCACTTGGTAAGGAAAATGAACTCGTGTAGGGCTCGCTAGAGGCAGGTTTTGGCTGTTTAAAAATCTCGTCAAGAATATCACGTGAAACGCTGCCATTATCCCGTTTAATATGATCAGCTTCCTTCCATTCAAGTTCGTACTGTTTCGAAATCTCATCTTTAGAGGTGCCCGCTTTTAGCAAGACAAGCATTTCACTCGCTAAGGTCTTAATCTTTTCTTTCGCCTGTTCCTGCGTTAATGTTGCCTTTATCTGGGACTTCACTTCCTCAACAGATTTTATTTTAGATGGAAAGTGCTCCTTTAAACGTAGAACTACTGCCTTACCATCATTCAATTCAATCACATCACTATTATTTCCATCGTTCAGAACTTCTGTAGAAAATGCAGCATTTACAATAGCTGGAGCGCTTACCAACAACTCATTCACGGGCAAGCTTTTAGAAAACCTAGCGCTGACCTGAACTTTACTTCCTAAATACGATGCGGGTTCAGCAAGGTCACTGGACTCGTATACAAGGTTTTTCAGTTCTTCTATCGCATCTTGATAGGGCTGCTCTGCTTTAGAAATCTTTAGCTCCTCAATAATCTCCGACTCCATCGATGCCAAACTACCGGCCTCGGGCTGAACGGCTTCTAGCTTTATTATGTGATAACCAAACTCAGTAAGAATTGGTTTTGATACCTCTCCCATTTTTAGAGAGAAAAGAGATTCTTCAAATTCATCCACATAAACATCGCGACCAGCAAAGCCAAGAGAACCGCCTTGAGTAGCAGAGCCCTTGTCGTCGGAGAACTCTTTTGCTATCAAAGAGAAGCCTTCCCCATTGACAATTTTTGAATACAGGTCATCGGCAAGCCTTTTTGCCTCAACCTTGTCCCTTGAGCCACTTATTTCAATTAATATGTGTGAGGCAGACCGCTCTTGGTTTTCTTCAATTTCCAGAAGCTTTTCAGCATACCTCTTCTCCACTTCACCTTCAGTCACACTGAGGTCGCCTATAAACTGAGACCTGTTAACTTCCACGTATTCAATACTAACCTGCTCTTCTGTTCGGAAAGTTTCCCTGTTCTTATCGTAAAATGACTGAACTTGCGCATCCGTCACCTCAATTTGACTAATGATACGCTCTGGTTGAAGTTCAATATAACTAAAGGAACGCGCTTGATCCCTTAAAGCTTTCAGAGCATGAATTTCTGAAGGCATTGAAAAGCCGGTGGACTGGTAACCACTATTAAGCTGACGCTGTAAGAATTCATCACGTATTTTTTCTGGAAATGTTTCTGGACGGAGACCATTGCGGCGTAATAGCTCTTCAAAATGTGATTGTGAAAACAATCCATTAAGCTGAAATACCTCCATATCTGTGATCATCTTATGAATAGCATCCATAGACACATCAAGTTTATTTTCTTTAGCGGATTGCCTGATCAGCTCCTGCGAAATCAAACTTTCCATAGCTGCAGGTTGCACCATCTCATTGGTGACGAAGCTTGATGCTTGCTCGCCAAGACGAGAAATTAAATTCTGTTTACTAATTTCAACTGCCCTTAACAGCTCTCTTTCCTCTATTTCAACGCCATTAACCTCAACGACGATATTCTTGTTAGGATTGACTTGAAAAATTGAAGACACGCCAAAAAGAGCAAACGGCAAAAGCAAAAGAGTTATTAGTGCCTTCCCTAACCAGCCTTGAATGATTTTTCTAAACTTGTCTAACATAGGTTTCTCTCAATCCATAAACATAAAGGGCGCACTTCTTATTTTGAAGCGCGCCCTTTAATTTAGCTATTATTGATCATTTTTCAATGACAAATTAGCATTTTAGATAATTTTTACCGTGCCAAACCTAACCATTCACAGCATCTTTAAGTGCTTTACCGGGCTTAAAGCTGGGTATTTTTGCAGCGGCAATCTCAATAGGTTCACCCGTCTGAGGGTTTCGGCCAGTTCTCGCAGCCCTGTCTTTAACACTAAATGTTCCAAAACCAACCAAAACGACCTGATCTTCTTCAGTTAACGATTTTGTTATTGTCTCAGTTACGGCGTCTAGCGCCCTTCCTGCAGCTGCTTTAGATAGGTCTGAGGCAGCCGTAATTGCATCAATTAATTCCGATTTATTCACATTAATCCCCTTTTATTCTTTATACAAATTCTTTTGTCCCACTAATAAAAACCTTCATATTAGTGGGAGAAGATCCAAAAAATATTTAAATATACCTTAAGTTTCAAGGTGCATTTACCTTGAAACAGTTAGCAAGACTCAGTATATCCTCAAAATAGCAGAGCGACTATACCATTCAATCTTACAAATTTGCAGTTCTATATATTATTTAATTAGCTGAGAGTTTTCTCTAAGCTAATCATTAACCCTTGCAAAAAACCGCATCTATTTCTAATGCCTACTCACCCTGCCCTCTGACTCATCTGAATCTTTATTAACATCTTCGATCTCATCTGGGAGCGGGATAGGTTTCCTCTTTAAAGCGATTTCGAACACCTCGTCGATCCATTTTACTGGACGTATATCAAGGTCTGACTTAATGTTTTCGGGGATTTCTTTTAAATCTCTCTTATTTTCATCGGGTATGATCACCGTTTTGATGCCACCACGATGCGCAGCCAAAAGCTTTTCCTTTAGGCCTCCAATAGGAAGCACCTGCCCTCTCAGAGTTATTTCTCCCGTCATTGCTACGGAAGCTATAACTGGAATGCCGGTATAAGAAGACACAATTGCTGTACAAATCCCAATACCTGCACTCGGCCCATCCTTTGGGGTCGCACCTTCTGGGATATGAATATGAAGATCATGGGTATCAGGGTACTCGTCAGCAATACCCAGTGCCTGTGCTCGGCTACGTACAACAGTTAAAGCTGCTTGTATGGACTCCTGCATAACATCTCCCAAAGAGCCTGTTTTAACCTGCCGGCCTTTTCCTTTCAAAGAGGCGGCTTCGATGGTGAGCAGCTCACCACCGACAGATGTCCAAGCCAAGCCCGTAACCTGCCCGACCTGATCTTTTTCCTCTGCTTTCCCATAACTCGACTTTTGAACGCCACTATAGTGCTCAAGCGTCTCTGAGGTCACGTTTACACAGAGGTCATCAAGTTCTCCAAGGAGGTGCTCTTTGACGACTTTCCGACAGATCTTTGAAATCTCCCGCTCCAACCCTCGCACTCCAGCTTCTCTAGTATAATAACGAATCAGATCGGTAATAGCGTCATCAGAAATACTCAATTCATCATTTTTAAGACCGGAATTCTCCATTTGCTTAGGAACTAAATATTGCTTTCCAATATTTAGTTTTTCAGCTTCGGTATAACCCGGTATCCGGATTATTTCCATCCGATCTAATAATGGGGCGGGAATATTCATGGAATTGGAGGTACACACGAACATCACATCAGACAAATCGTAGTCCACTTCCAGATAGTGGTCGTTAAACGTATTATTTTGCTCTGGATCGAGAACCTCCAGTAATGCTGACGCAGGGTCTCCTCGACTATCCGCTCCCATCTTGTCAATTTCATCAAGAAGAAAAAGCGGGTTCTTTACTCCTACTTTAGATATTTTTTGTACTATTTTTCCAGGCATTGATCCGATATAAGTACGTCGATGTCCTCGTATTTCAGCCTCATCACGAACACCACCCAGAGCCATTCGAACGTATTTCCGGTTTGTAGCCCTTGCGATAGATTTGCCTAAGGAGGTTTTACCAACGCCAGGAGGGCCCACCAAGCATAAAACAGGCCCCTTGAGCTTCTTTACGCGCGTCTGTACCGCCAAATATTCAAGAATACGTTCTTTTACTTCTTCCAAACCATAGTGGTCTGCATCGAGTATCTTTTTC
>JAESUE010000368.1 GCA_016763235.1 Pseudomonadales bacterium | reverse complement strand
GTTTTATGAATAAAGTAAGTGACTATTTACTAACGAATTAACGAATTAACGAATTAACGAATTAACGAATTAACGAATTAACGAATTAACGAACTCTGTAACTGTTCAAATTTAAGCAGAACAAGGCGGAAAATGTGCGTTTATGCGTATAAATGATCATTTTTTAACGCCGTTATGTATGAGCTTGGGTGTGAGCTGAATAGTGACTAACGTAATAGAGTGCCCAGCTCGTCGGTTTGCTTACGCTTGTAACAGACCATTATCGCGGAAACGGTGCGTAAAGGCTATTTGCGAACCCTGCAAAACCAACTATCTTAGCGCTAAGTGAAAATGTTGTCTCTAACTTGGGAAATTTGATGGAATCAAGGGAATTATTACTGCAGAAGTGGGTTTCAGAGCAGCTTGGTTATGATCTGGCTCAGCTTCAAACTGTATCAGGCGATGCGAGTTTTCGTCGCTATTTCCGTGCGGAAACAGGTGACGCTGATTCGGCTAAAACGGTTATTGCGGTGGACTCTCCGCCAGAGACAGAAAATAACCCAGACTTTATTCGGATAGCGCGCTGCTTGGTAAACAATGGCTTTAATGCGCCGAATATTCTGGCGGTGGATGAGGTGAGGGGGTTTATGTTGCTCTCTGATTTAGGCGACCGTTTGTTGTTGCCGGAATTGAATGCCCGTTCGGTCGAGCAGCAGTACGGTATTGCCATGGAAACGTTGCGCGCTTTGCAGTCGCAGTTAAAACCCGAAGCATTGCCCTTGCCGCTTTATGATCAGGCGCGGCTGATGGATGAAATGGCCTTGTTTTCTGATTGGTTTGTTCCTCGATATTTGGGTTATACCTTAAGCGGCGACCAACAAGGCATGATGTTAAAGGCTTATGGGAAATTGGCGAAAAGCGCCTTGTCTCAGCCCGAGGTTTTTGTGCATCGTGATTATCATGCGCGCAACATTATGCTGCTCGAAGACAATAAGCAGGGTTTGATTGATCTCCAAGATGCAGTGTGGGGGCCGATTACTTATGACTTGGTTTCCCTGTTACGAGACTGCTATGTGCGCTGGCCTCGTGAGCAAACACTGGCTTGGGCTTCTGACTATTTTAATCAAGCGCAGGCAGCGGGTTTACTCGATACAACATGGACAGAAGCAGGTTTTTTACAGTGCTTTGAATGGATGGGAATGCAGCGTCACTTTAAGGCGGTGGGTATTTTCTCCCGCCTGAATTACCGTGATAATAAACCGGTTTACCTGGGTGATATTCCCCGCACCTACAGTTACTTGCTTGAAGTATCAGCGGCTTATGAAGAGCTTGCAGACTTGCACGGTGTATTGAAAGACCTTGCCATCCTTTTGATGGATAAGAATCCAGATGCTGTCGAGCTACTGAAACCTTGGGTTTAGCGTCCGCTGGATAATGCCCCGCGCTAAATTACGGAGTCCGGTGCCTCTGTTGGTTAAAAGTTGAGTAATTATTCAGCTCACGTCCAAATTCGCGCATAACGGCGTTAAGAAATGATTATTTATACTTATAAACTCACATTTCTTGCCTTGTTCTGCTCAAATCTGAACAGCTACAGGGTTCGCTGAATGGTTACAAAGTTGATTGTTCCAACCTTTCAGCCAACCAAACTTTAATAATTGATTGTCGGGTAACACCAATGCGAGACGCCTCTTTATCTAGTGACTCAACCATCCAGGATGGAAAGTCAACATTGACTCTTTTGTGAGTTTGATTTGGACGTTTGGCTGTTGAAAGATCAAGGCTATCAATTATATCAATGGCGTCATCATCGAATTGTTTGTCAAAATTTTTAGTTTTCATATATAGCGACCTCCGAACTACGCGAGTGACGAACAGAAATTATGCGAATATTTTGTTCTCGGTATGTTATTACTGCTGACCAGTGCTTTTTAGCAATTATACCAATGACAAGAGAGCGTGGCTCATCAAGAGATTTAGCTTGAATTTCAATAAAGTCAGGGTCAACCCAGATAGCTTGTGCACTAATAAAATCAATACCATGCTTATCTAAGTTGGATAAACTCTTTTTTGGGTCAAATTCAAACTTATACATGGTATAAAAAATATACCTTTACGGGGTGCTTTGCAAGTTTGCCCTGGTTTTCAGCGAGAATAAATACAGGAGGAATTAGCTTTTGAAAGCGATGATTCTGGCGGCAGGTTTAGGGAAAAGAATGCTACCGCTCACGCAACATACACCAAAGCCACTGTTACAGGTGGGCGGCAAGTCGCTGATTGCGCATCACCTAGAGCGTTTACACAGAGCGGGTTTTAAGCAAGTGGTGATTAATACGGCCCATCTGGGAGAGCAGATTGAAGCCACACTGGGTGATGGAAAAGATTTTGGCCTGTCTCTCTATTATTCCCACGAGGATCAGCCACTTGAAACGGCAGGAGGCATTATTAAGGCCTTACCTTTGCTGGGTGAGTCGCCTTTTCTGGTCATCAATGGGGATGTGTGGTGTGACCTTCCCTTTGAAGGTTTTATGTCTTATGGCCAATATTTTGATGACGAGCACCTTGCTCACCTCCTATTGGTGGATAACCCGCCACAGCACCCAGAGGGAGATTTTATTCTCGATAGAAGCCGTCCCGTGGATAATCGCAAGGAGGTTTTTTTGTTGCGCAACAAAAGGGCTGATTCGGAGGAGTTGGCTTACACGTTTAGCGGAATCAGCGTGCTGAGCCCAACGCTTTTTGATGGATGTGCTGCGGGAAGCCTGGCTTTAGGCCCTTTGCTAAGAAATGCCATAGAAGGTGGGAAGGTGTCAGGCTCCTACTATTCAGGGCAGTGGAGCGATATAGGTACCCCTGAGCGCCTAAAAGAGCTAGATCAGTTCTTGTCTTTGGATTGCTGACGTTTTCCTTCCATCGCTTCTGCGTTGCGCTTTAGCCAGCCTCTGATGCGCGGCAAGAGCTGAGGCGAATCTTTGAAATGTTTGATGTCACCCAATAACTTCACTTGCGAATAGTTGGGGTGCTGTTTCTTTTCTGCTAACCCTTTGCGCTGAACGAGCCCTGCTTTTGGCCATAAAGCGGGCACCAACTCCAACACCCCAGAAGGTAGGTCGGTAAATGATTCCGCCATTATCGCTTGGGTTTTATCGTTGATAGACCACGGCGCAAGGGCAATGAACCCAGCATAACTGGACTCGGGAAGCTCGATTAGGGATAAAGCGGTTAAGGGGGCGGCATTGCCAACGGCTATGACCACAATGTTATAGAGCCCCAAGCCTTGCATATGCGTCATCGCACTTTGTAGCCTGAGAGTGAGTTTAGGATTGGTTTCGAGGCTTGAAAATAAGGCTGAATCCGCTGTGTTTTTATCAGCAGATTGAAGGGGTAAAGCGAGAGATAAGGTTGCCCACTCATGAAGCGGTAAACTATTACGTAAATCTCTAACCGGCCCAGGCCAATCGGGGTGATGCCCATTGTCGCTAATGATCAGAGCAGCACCCTGTTCATTAGCACCGTTTGCCGGTTTATAGAGAGCTAAAAAACGCTCTTCTCCAGAAACCAGCCACAGTGCTTGGCTATCTTTATTAAGTTTTTTTACCAAGGCAGCAAAACGAAACTCTTCCGATGGTATGGTTTGAAGTGGTGTTTCTGCTGAAACAATCGGGGATGTGTCTGGTTCGGTCAGGCTGGTTTCACCAAAACCTGTCTGGATATGAAACAGGCAAAATAGAGCAGTAAGAGACCGAAACCATCGTTTTAAGTGGTGAAGGTTTAAAGCCCTCAGAAGCCTTCTCTTTATTCTTTTTCCAATCAATTTCAGATACCATGCAGCGCAGTTTATATAGGTCGATAATTAATAGGCCTAAATGAACGAATAATCCAGCTTTTCACGGAGATGACTATGTCTGATTTTCTAATTGCCCCTTCTATTCTTTCTGCAGACCTTGCCCGCTTAGGGGAGGATGTGGAAAAAGTGCTTGAGGCGGGTGCCGATATTGTTCATTTTGATGTGATGGATAACCATTATGTCCCTAATCTCACCTTTGGCCCCGCCGTCTGCAAAGCCCTGCGTGATTACGGCATCAGCGCGCCTATTGATGTGCACCTTATGGTTTCGCCGGTAGACACCTTGATTCAGCAATTTGCCGATGCGGGTGCCACCTATATTACCTTTCACCCTGAAGCCAGCGGGCATATTGATCGCAGCCTGCAGCTAATCAAAGATAATGGCTGTAAAGCGGGGCTGGTCTTTAACCCCGCCACGCCTTTGCATTATCTGGATTACACCATTGACAAACTGGATATGGTGCTGTTGATGTCGGTAAACCCAGGTTTTGGTGGGCAGACGTTTATTCCCCGCACCTTGGATAAAGTCAGGCAGGTTCGAGAAGGAATCACGCATACGGGTTTAGATATTCGCTTGGCAGTGGATGGCGGTGTCAATGCAGCGAATATTAAAGAAATTGCCGCAGCCGGAGCAGATACCTTTATTGCCGGTTCCGCTATATTCGGGACGAATGATTATAAAGCGGCGGTAGATGCCATGCGCAGTGCGCTTGCTGAGGTCTCTTAAGCGGAGTGTTGCGCTCTCTTTTTGATGGCGGCCTCCCTGCCTTTATCGTTTTTGATCTTGACGGTACGCTGGTGGACAGCGTGCCTGATTTATCTTGGGCGATCGACCAAATGCTGCTGGAGCGTTCTTTGTCGCCAGCCGGAGAGCAGTGCGTGCGTCAATGGGTGGGGAACGGCGCGGCAAAACTGGTGCATCGGGCTTTGGCATACGGTTATGGAATTCAAGAAGAAGGCCTCAGAGAGCCATTGCATAAACCTTCCGAGGCACTGATACGATTTAAGCATTTTTACGGTCAGCATTATTGCCATCAGACTTGTCTTTACCCTTGTGTGGAGGAGGTCTTGGCGAAGTTGTGTGATCTCGCTATTCCTATGGCCTTGGTGACCAACAAGCCTAAAGAATACGCCCGGCCTATTTTAGAAACGCTAAAGATTGACGCTTACTTCGAACAGGTTTTGGGAGGAGAGTGCTTGCCGAAACGAAAGCCAGACCCTTTGCCATTACTGCACGTGCTTAAAGCTTATAATTTTGAGCCAGAGACGTGTTTAATGGTGGGTGATTCAAAGAGTGATGTGCTTGCTGCCAGAGCGGCAGGGTTTAAAGTCGCCGCGCTGAGTTATGGTTACAATCACGGCGAGCCGATTGCCAACATGAAACCAGATTTGATGATGGATAATTTAAGTGAATTATTCCGTGTTTGATAAGGGTTTTAGGCATAAAAAAAGGGGGCTAATTAGCCCCCTTTTTTTATGCTGTGTGCGAGTTATTAGGCCGCAATCATACCGGCTTCAGTTAGCTCAACGCGTTGCTTTTTAGCATGCTCTATTAGCTCTGGAATACCACTGGCCTCATTGGCTTCCATGGCCAGCACTTTTTCTTTTGGAGACGCATATTTCTCGTCCCATTCGATTAGTTTTGGCACCATCATTTTATTCCACTTGCTGGGAATAGAGGCCGCAGCCATGCTGGCGAAATAACCCTTTGCAAACTGAGGGCCTTCAAGATGGGCTTCCAGATTCCAGAATTCCCGCTCAGGTACTTCATGGTGGTCGGCGTGGCGGCCAATGCCATCCACAAACCAATTGGTGATACGGTTAGTACAGCCCCAAGAGTGGTGGACGCTTAATCTTTCATCAGGGGCACGGGTAATACCATAATGCTGGCCGTATACGCCTAACTTATAACTCCAATGTCCGTTCAATACCGCAATAGCGAAGAAGAATAAACCGATAAAACCGGTGGTTGCTGCAACAAGAATAACCACAGCCAGTTCGGCAGCATAACCACGCAGCAGACGATTTTGTGTTGACCAGGTTTCCAGCCCCAGCGCATCCAGACGGTTTTCTTCAATTGCCCAGGCAATTTGGTAATCCTGCTTGAATGTCCGCTTGGCAAACTGTGCAACACTCTCACCACGTAGTGCCGTGCTGGAGTCTTTGGGTGTGCCCGCTGTCAGGTGATGCCCGAAAGGATGTTCTACCGCGTAGTAGCTAAACAGGCCCAAGGTGCCCATTGCGCGTGCAAGAAAGATAGAAACAGGTTCGTGGGTACGGTGACAAAGTTCATGACCGATGGATACCGTGCCGATGGATACTGTGATACCCATGATCAAGGTTGCAACGATATAATCAAGAATCCCGTCTTCAGCGTGCAGAGGAATAATATCAACACCACTCACCGCTTGAATTGCTGCAGCCATGCTAAAAAGATCGCCGCCATTATTGGCGTGCCCCATTATCCACAAAAAGCTAAGGAAGGTGGCAAAGGTGCCAAGGGCGTAAAGGTACATCATGCCAACAAAAATATTGGGGTGCTTCCACTCCCACTGTTCATCATCATTTCCCATCAACGGTTCGAGTATAACTACCGCCGCAAGCAGTGCGAGGAAACCATAGCCGATAATGGAAGAATTAAAGAAAACCAGTTGGGCACCAAAAATAGCCACCAACATTGGGACACAATAGGGGATATACATCCATAAGGACGTTTGTTTCTTTTCCATAACTAAATACCGTAATTATTGTTGCAGCGATTCAGCTTACGCTTAAGTTTGAGCGTAACGGAGTTCACTGAGCGACTACATATTTTTAATTTCTTTGCCATCCGGGGCAATCGTTGTGCCAGCTAGTCAATAGAGTCTGAGAACAGAGCGGGCATAGTTCCTATAAGACGCTATATCGCTATTTGACGACAAGTGAAGATACTAAAGAGTTTTGTCAGTTATGGCTACAGGAGTCCTTGCGAAGGCAGGAATTAAAGCGGGTGTACTTGAGGTTTAAGACATGAAATATTGATATGGCTCATGGAAATGGTGCGCCTGGAGAGATTCGAACTCCCGACCAACTGGTTCGAAG
>JAESUE010000367.1 GCA_016763235.1 Pseudomonadales bacterium | reverse complement strand
ATTGTCATCTATCGGCAATTCATCATCAGGCTGAGGCGCGAAAGGCAGGAGATCAGCAAAAGGGTCTTCTATATCTAAAGCGGGGGAGCTTACTTCATCGGCATCCCAGTCTTCTGGTATACCAAAGCCGCTGAGTGAAGAGGGTTTAGGCAAGTCTTTACTTAATGACGGCGCGGCTTTTGCCTCCGGTATTTCCAAGAAAGCATCCATAGGGGCCTGATTCAAAGCGCTCGCTGATCCTGGTTGTGTTGGCTGAGTCAAGATAAACGCATCCGTATCGCTTGACAGCATATCTTTATCATCGCTTTTGCTGCCCATAAGAAGATCCAAGGGATCCTCTCCACCTCCGTTCAGCTCATTAACAACTTGCACTTTCGCCACTTGGGGTGAAGCCGGAAATCCTTCGAAACCAAGCTCGTCATTAAACCCCAAACCGGGCATGTCATCCGCACCCGAGACAGCCACCTCAATTAAATAATCTCCGACAGCAAGGGTATCTCCAGTTTTTAGTGCCACTGTATTACCCGTACCAAGCGCTTCAACCGCACCATTGATATAAATGCCATTTACGCTGACATCGGTAATACAAAAGGTGCCGACCTGATAACTTATCAGCCCATGCTTGCCCGATACATAACGATCAGGGTCTGGCAGAGTCCAATCATTATTGCTCGCCCGGCCAATACTCCCCCCCTCTTCGGACCAGGATTTCTTCGACTGTAGGCCAGGTTCCCCGGCCATTTTTCCAATCACTTGCAATACCAAATTCATTCTTTCACAAACCCATCATATATATTGCCCAAAACCAGCTTAGCTCTCAGTATCTTAGGCGATAGAGAGAACCATGTTCAATGTACTGCGCACAAATTTGAAAAAACTAATCACCCACAGTATACATCGCGAACCACAGGTAGGCGTTATTAACTTTTTACCGTCAAACCGCCCCTTTCAGCCCTTTAATTTCTTGACATTTGTTATGTTTGCAACGATTCTTTCGATTCGAAAAACATACAAAAACTTATACACCACTCCTCAAAGGTAAAGACGTCATTCCACATCGATGATTGACGTTTTTGCATGAAGGATAATTTTATCGCAGGTGGAATCCTTTTAACCATTCAACATTTCCTGCTGCTCAGGTTGCGTGTGAATTTAAGTTAAAAACATACTACTTAACAACCTCGGTAAATCCACTCACTTTTATACACTTTAGAGTAAAGGAGAAACAGTGAAAGACCTTGATGATCTTTTACAGGCAATCTCCATAGAAAACCCTTGTGGGGTAGATATAGAAGAAACCCTCCCCTACTCAACGCAATTCCAAACATTAGAAGCGCTGGCTAGCGCAGATAGCAGCCAAGATTTTTCTGAATCAGGTGTTGATCACACAGAAATTGATTGGCATGAAGTGGAAAAAACTTCTCTTTCCCTATTTGAATCAGGAAAACACCTTCGCCTAGCAGTTTATCTCAGCTCGGCATGGCTACACCTTCAAAAGCTTGAAGGATTTGCCCACGGCATTAAGCTAGTACGCCGCCTAAATGAACAGTATTGGGAAGATGCCTATCCCAAGCTCACCTTTGATGGCGACTTCGATGCCGACTTCCGCATTAATACTCTCAACAACCTTTGTGACTTCGATGCCATCATCAAACCACTGGCTCAAACCAGCTTGGTTTCCGCGCGAGGATTAGGCAGCTTCTCTCTGCGCGACTATAAATTAGCCTTGGTGAAATACCCCATCAGTCAAACGACAGCGCCGTCACTTTAAATCAAATAGAAGCCGCCTTTGCTCAACAAACACCTGAAGACGCGCTACAGATAAAAGAAGCCGTTAACAGTATTCGCGAAGACCTCAGCGCCATCGAAACACTGATCAATGAAAAACTGAAAGGCCAATACTATCAACCGCTCACTTTAACGCCCCTTACAAAAGAGCTTGACCGGACTGCAAAACTGCTCCAAAGTTTTTCCAGCTCAGCAGAGGGTGAAACCTTAGCACAAGACAAAAACTGCCCACCTTCCGAGCAAGTAAACAACAAACAAGGGGCTCCCATGTCTACAGGCAGCACACCTGCTCTCGCTGGCGCTATCAATAGTCGTGAAGATGTTGTACGTTCATTAAACAAAATTTGTGATTATTACCAAGCACATGAACCTTCAAGTCCTGTACCCTTACTGATTAACCGGGCCAAGTCACTCGTTACGGCAGACTTCCTGGAGATTATTGAAAACCTGAACCCCGACAGCTTACAAAAGATCAAAGATCTTGGTGGCATAAAAGCCCAGCAAGTTACTACAAGTACAGGCGGTAGCAGCACTAGCACTACCGCCGCCGCAGCTACCACTAGCGGTAGCTGGTCACAAAATTAATACTGAGGAGCAAGCACCATGGCTAAACAGAGTAGTCAAAAATTTATCGCTCGCAATCGCGCCCCACGCGTGCAGATTGAATATGATGTAGAGCTGTATGGGGCAGAAAAAAAGGTTCAGCTTCCATTCGTAATGGGCGTTATGGCCAACCTTTCAGGCAAACCAGCAGAAGCTCTCCCCGGTGTTCACGAACGCAACTTCCTCGAGGTGGATGTGGATAATTTCGATGAGCGCCTAAAAGCGACAAAGCCCCGCGCTGCGTTTAATGTGCCTAATGTTCTCACCGGTGAAGGCAACCTCCCCGTTGATATTACTTTTGAAAGCATGGATGACTTTTCTCCTGCTGCAGTGGCCAAAAAGGTCAGCGGCTTAGATAAACTTCTCGAAGCGCGCACAGAACTTGCCAATCTTGTCACCTACATGGATGGCAAAGCAGGCGCAGAGGAATTAATTTCAAAAATCATCAAAGATACCGACTTGCTGAAGACTCTCTCAGAGGCGAGCAAGAGTAATGAAAACGACGATACGGCAAGCGAGGAGTAGAATTTATGGCTGATCAACAAACAGAACGCGAATCGCAGGCACAGGAAGGCCTCGCCATTGACGACTTTTCTTCCCTGCTGCAAAAAGAATTCAAACCTAAATCATCCCAAGCGGGAGAAGCCGTTCAGAATGCGGTAAATACGCTGGCCGAACAAGTATTAAAAAACACCGGCTTAATCTCGGAAGATGCCGCAGCCACTATTAACGCGCTCATAGCTGAAATTGATCAAAAGCTCACCGAGCAGGTAAATTTGATCATCCACAACGAAGAATTCCAAGAGCTTGAAGGCGCTTGGCGCGGGCTTCATCATTTAGTGAATAACACTGAAACAGATGAACAGTTAAAAATTCGCGTGATGAATGTTTCCAAAAAAGATCTTTACAAGAATCTTAAGAAGTTTAAAGGCACCGCATGGGATCAAAGCCCTCTCTTCAAAAAAGTATATGAAGAAGAGTACGGTCAGCTTGGTGGTGAACCTTATGGATGCTTCGTAGGCGACTACGAATTCAGCCACTCCCCACAGGATGTAGAGCTTCTTGGCATGATTGCACAAATCTCTGCTGCCGCTCATGCACCCTTCCTTGCAGCCGCCTCGCCCTCTGCCATGCAAATGGATTCCTGGCAGGAGCTAACCAACCCGAGAGATCTTAGCAAAATTTTCTCCACCCCCGATTACGCACCATGGAGAGCATTACGCGAATCGGAAGACTCCAAGTACATCGGTCTAACCATGCCACGTTTTCTGGCCCGTTTACCCTATGGAGCAAGTACCGATCCAGTTGAAGAGTTTGATTTCGAAGAAGATACCGGCAGTTCAGATTCCAGCAAATACTGTTGGGCTAACTCGGCATATGCCATGGCTGTCAATATTAACCGCTCCTTTAAGGAATACGGCTGGTGCTCTCGCATTCGCGGTATAGAATCCGGCGGAGCGGTAGAGGGCCTTCCTGTTCACACTTTCCCATCTGATGATGGCGGCGTTGACATGAAATGCCCTACAGAGATCGCGATCAGCGATCGACGTGAAGCCGAACTGTCTGCCAATGGCTTTCTGCCATTAATACACAGAAAAAACTCAGAGTTCGCGGCATTTATTGGCGCACAATCACTCCATAAGCCGGCTGAGTATGACGACCCAGATGCCAGCGCTAATGCCGCACTCGCAGCCCGCTTACCCTACTTGTTCGCAAGCTCACGCTTCGCCCATTACCTAAAATGCATTGTCCGAGACAAGCTAGGCTCCTTTAAAGATCGTGCAGAAATGCAACGCTGGCTGCAAGAATGGGTGATTCAGTATGTTGATGGCAACCCCGCCAACTCATCAGAAGAAACCAAAGCACGCAAACCTCTTGCTGCAGCAGAAGTAATTGTCGAAGAGGTAGAGGGCTCCCCAGGTTATTACACCTCACGCTTTTATTTGCGCCCACACTACCAGTTGGAAGGTTTAACAGTTTCCTTAAGGCTTGTGTCAAAATTACCATCAGTAAAAGGAGCGTAAGCCGCACTCGAAAAACACGGGTACTTTTAGTAATACGGATAATTTTAGTAAATAGTACCTACACGAACCTATAAAAAGGTCGTAAAATACTCATCAGGGAAAGCAAACCCTGACTGATTTATATTTAGTTTATTTAGGAGAAGTGGCAATGGCCCTTGATCAATTTTTAAAGCTTGATGGTATTGATGGTGAAGCTGTAGACGCAACCCACGGTAGCGAAATAGATGTTATTTCATGGACCTTTGGCGCTAGCCAATCAGGCACTACGCATATGGGCCCAGGCGGCGGTGCAGGCAAGGTAAATGTTCAAGATTTATCTATCAGCAAATATATAGACAGATCATCCCCAGATATTTTCCAAGTTTGTAACACCGGAAAACATATCGCCAAGGCTCGTTTAGTTATACGTAAAGCGGGTGAAAACCCTCTTGAGTACTACGTTATCTATATGGAAGACTGCCTTATCACCAGCATTTCTACCGGTGGTTCGGGCGGAGAAGATCATCTAACTGAAAACATAAGCATTAACTTTTCAAAGTTCAAAATTTTCTACACACCGCAGATGCCTGACGGTAGTGCTGGTGCGGAAATCGAAATAGGCTTTAACATTGCTGAAAATACACCGTGGTAAACTAGGCAGGTAAAAGAAGCATAGAAAAAGCGCCAGTCAAAACCTGGCGCTTTTTTAGTTTCAGGCATAGGATTAGCCTCTCAACAATCTAAACGATAACAATTGCACCACTCCATCTGAAAGTTGTACGGCGAAGCTTCTCTCCTGCCGGCCTCCTTCACAACCTATTCCGTAACCACAAAAGGCAGGATGACCATGCGTGCAGAAGAGCTGATAAAGACTGGCCAAGTTAAAGAAGCCCTAGCGGCTCTCACTGAAGAAGTCAGAAACAACCCTTCAGATGCACCGCTACGCACATTCCTGTTCCAACTTTTATGTATTGATGGCCAATACCAACGTGCATTAACACAACTAACGGTAGTTCAAGAATTAGACACCATCACCATGGCAATGGCCAAAACCTACCAGCAGGTTATTCAGTGTGAAATGCTACGAGAAGCCATCTACAAAGGCGAAAAAACGCCCCTCATTTTTGGCGAACCCTCCGCATGGGTTGCTCCACTTTTAGAGTCTCTTAAGCTGGAAGGTCAAGGCCATAGCGCAAAGGCCGAAGCCATGCGCCAAGGTGCCTACGAAGACATCCCCACCGTCAGCGGGTCCATTAACGGGGAGAGTTTTGAATGGATTGCTGATGCAGACTCCCGCACCGGCCCGTTTATGGAAGGTATTATCGATGGCCGCTATTTCTGGATTCCTTTCCAGTGCATCGCTCATATAAAAATTTCCGAGCCGGAGGATTTAAGAGATCTCATCTGGTTACCCTGTGAATTCCACTGGACAAATGGTGGTGACGCAGTGGGTTTCATTCCAGCCCGCTACCCTGAATCAGGCCGTGATGAAGACCCTTTAATTCAATTAGGAAGAAAAACAGACTGGGTACAACTTGGCGAACAAAGTTATGCTGGAAGGGGGCAAAAACTGCTCACCACCGATGAAAATGATTACCCATTATTAAGCGTAAGGGAAATAACCCTTACTCAGCAAACTTAACCTTATCTATCCATGACAACTGGTAGCCGCGAACGACTCCAACCCGCCCTTCTCGACAGGCTTCGAGATGATGAACCGGAGCACAGTGTTGAAGCCCGCAATAAACGGGTTATCACCCTGAAAAAACTTCAGGAATATGTGACCCGCGATTTAAACTGGTTGCTCAACACCACAGCCTTAAGTATTTCAGATGATCTTTCCTCATACCCAGAAGTACAAAACTCTGTTCTCAATTATGGTGCAAACAGTTTTTCCGGAATATCAGCCTCCTCCATCGAACCACATATCCTAGAACGGCAACTCAAAAAATCCATCATTGCCTATGAACCTAGAATTCTGGCAAAAACGTTGGATGTGCAAGTAGTGGAACAAGATAATATGAACCGCAATGCCATCGTGTTTCATATTTCCGGCGAGCTTTGGGCAGAACCCTTGCCCATTGCCCTGTATATTAAAACTGAAATAGATCTCGAAACCGGCGAAGTGAACTTAAGCTAAGGAAACCCTCAGGTGGATCAACGTTTTCTCGACTACTACAACCAGGAGCTACGACACGTTCGGGAGATGGCAGCAGATTTTGCCAAAGAATTCCCCAAAATAGCCGGACGACTGGGAATAGACAGCACAGAAGTCGCCGACCCCTATGTCGAACGATTGTTGGAAGGTTTTGCCTTTCTCACCGCTCGCGTACAGCTAAAACTGGATTCACGCTTCCCCCGCTTTACCCAGCACCTATTGGAAATAGTTTACCCCCATTACCACAAGCCACTTCCCTCCATCACCATCGCCCAGATAAACCCCAGTCTCACTGAAGGTTCTTTAAGCGAAGGTTTTACGGTGAAGCGTCAAACTGCACTCCACTCCATCTTGGCGAAAAATGAACGTACCGCCTGCGAATTCCGAACTGCTCACGACCTAACTTTATGGCCTTTAGAGCTATCGCAAGCAAGTTATTACGACAGTGATTCCGCATTGGCTTCAGGAAGCTGGGGCGGGCCAGCTCAAGCAAAAGCAGGCATAAAACTCAGCCTGAAGAGCACTAATGACACCGCATTTAGCGAACTAAAAATGGATGAGCTGGTGTTTCATCTTAGTGGCCGCGATGAACTGCCCATGCGAATCTATGAGCAGATCTTTGCCCATGGAATCGGGGTTCAGGTTCGCGGAAAAGGCCTCCACAAGCAAACAGCTGAATTTATTCCCCAAAAAAGCCTGCTACCTGTAGGCTTTGATGATCATGATTCACTGCTACCTGGGATTGAGCCTTCCTTCAGTGGCTACCGTTTACTACAAGAATACTTTACCTTCCCCCAGCGTTTTATGTTTTTCAAGCTGAGTGCGCTGGGGCAATGCCTTAAAAATATTCACAGTACCGAGTTGGAAATTGTCATTCTTCTCGACAAAAGTGATAAAAGCCTCAAACCACTGATTACAAAAGACCTGTTTCAACTCAACTGCACACCGGCCGTGAACCTTTTTCCAAAACGGGCAGATCGCATCAACCTCAACGACGGCAGGCACGAACACCACTTACTGGTAGATAGAACCCGACCGCAGGACTTTGAGGTGTATCACATTGAAGAGGTCAATGGGTATACCGCCGGAGGAGAAAGCAAACAAAGCTTCGCACCTTTTTACGGGCAAACCCATGAGAACCTCGAAGGTGGAAATTACTACACCTCTTACCGCGAACCACGTTTGCTTTCCTCAAAACAAAAACAATATGGAAGCCGCTCTAATTACATCGGTAGTGAAATATTTCTAGCTGCTGTAGATGCCAGTAATGCACCCATTGGCCAACATATCAAACAGCTTGAACTGAATCTCCTCTGCACTAATCGTGATTTACCATTGCATATGCCCACAGGCCGAGGGCGCACCGACTTCACGTTGAACATTAGCGCTCCGGTAGAGAATATCCGTTGCATTTACGGGCCATCCAAGCCAGTGCCGGCTCATCCAGCGTCAGAAACTAGCTGGAAATTCATTAACCACCTTTCACTCAACTACCTTTCACTCATCAATCAAGAAAAAAACGAAGCTGCTCAAGCCATTAAGAGTATGCTCAGGCTCTATATTAATGATCAGGATGCCAGCCAGGTAAAACAGGTAGAAGCCCTGCAAAAAGTCAGCGCCCAACCCATTGTACGCCGACTACCCGTCTCCGCAGGGCAAATAGCCTATGGCCGAGGCTTGGAAATTCGCATCGAGGTAGATGAAAGCGGCTTCGAAGGTTTGGGGTTTTTCCTATTTGGCGCAGTACTGGAGCGGTTTTTTGCCCGCTACACCTCTATAAATAGTTTCACCGAACTGGTTTTGATTTCGGAACAGCGCGGTGAAATCAAACGATGGATAGCGAGAAGCGGATGCAAGCAGATACTCTAAACTGGTACGCTGAGTTTTGCGCAGAACCTGAAAAACACGAGCTTTTCGCGGCACTCCGGGCGCTGGAAAAAATTCATAGTGAAAATGATCGCCTTGGCCGTAGCATTTCACCTAAAAATGAAGGCGTAACACTCTCTCAGACACCAAGCATGGCCTTCGCCCCTTCCGCCATTCACGGCTTTATCGAAGGTGACAAGGACAAAAAAGACCAACTATCTAATTTCAACTTCGGTATTTTTGGCCCCAATGGCCCAATGCCTCTGCACCTCACGGAGTATGCTCAACAACGCTCACATAATTTCAAAGATCATACTTTTTCTAAATTTGCGGACATATTTCACCATCGTTTACTGTCTCTTTTTTACAGAAGCTGGGCCGACAGCGAACCCACAGTAGAAATGGACCGGCCTGCTGACAACCGTTTCGACCTCTATGTTGGCGCACTCTGTGGGCTAGGAGATAAAGAACAAAGCGCCCCCCACCTTCCACCTCAAGGCCGTTTTTATCAAAGCGGGTTATTGGCCATGCAAAGCAGGCCAGCCGACGCTTTAGCCCATATACTGCACAACCATTTTAAGCTCCCGTTTGAAGTCGACTCTTTTACCGGTGGATGGTTAACACTGAGTGACTCAGAACAATCCCAACTCACGCAATACAACGACCCGTGTCAGCTAGGCATTAATACCAGCCTAGGAGAAAAAATATTCGACCTACAGCATATATTCACCGTACGCTGTGGGCCCACTCGTTATTCGCAAATTAAAGACCTCCTCCCTGGCCAAGCCGGCTACAAAACCTTGCTTTCCCTTATTCGCTGTTATGCAGGGGACGAATATGACTGGGATATAGCATTTTCCATAGAAGCCGATGAAATACCCGGCATAAAACTAGGCGAACAAGGGCAGCTGGGCTGGTCTTCCTGGCTTGGCGAACTGCCCAAAGGTGGGCTATCCCAGATAGAACTAAAAAACCAGGGAACCGTATCAATCTAGCTTATTTTAAACCTAACTATCCAGCGAACCCCATAACCATTTAAAAACCAGGCAAGAGGACGCAATCATGGCAGAAATCGGACGCGCAAGTATTTTCGGCAAACTTAACCCCCTTACCTACAATGCGGTGCACAGCGCCTACCTTGCATGTAAAACCAGCGGTCACCCCCAGGTAGAATTGAGCCACTGGATACACCAACTGCTATTACTTCAAGACTCTGACCTCCACCATATCATTCGTCACTTTGAACTGGATGCCACCCAGCTGGCAACTGACCTCACACGCTCTCTGGAATCTCTTCCGCGAGGTGCAACACAACCAGATTTCTCCCCTCAACTCGAAAGCGCTGTAGAGCGCGCTTGGCTCGATGCCACTCTCCTGTTTGGCGATGCACAAGTAAGAAGCGGTTACCTGGTTGTCGGCATACTTAGAAAGCGAGAACTGCGTAATGTCCTTTATCGCATCAGCTCCCAGTTTGAAAAAATTAAATTGGAAGCATTAACCGATAACTTTGAAACTATTACGGCTAAATCCCCGGAAATAAACCTGAGCGCCAAAGATGGCTTCAGTCTTGGTAGCGAAACAACTGCGGCCAGCGCCGGACTCGCCCCAGCAGGCAGCCCCAATGCCCTGGCGCAATTCACCACAGATTTAACCCAGCAGGCGCGGGATGGAGAAATTGACCCCATTGTTGGCCGAGATGAAGAAATCCGCCAAATCGTCGACATCCTGATGCGTCGACGCCAAAATAACCCCATGATTACCGGCGAAGCAGGCGTAGGAAAAACTGCCGTTGTTGAAGGCTTTGCACTACGCATCGCTCGCGGTGATGTTCCACCACCACTGCAAAACGTCACCCTATTAAGTCTCGATATTGGCCTGCTTCAAGCGGGCGCAAGTATGAAAGGCGAATTTGAAGGCCGCCTTCGACAAGTCATAGAGTCAGTACATGCTTCCGAAAAACCCATTATTCTTTTTATCGATGAAGCACACACACTAATAGGTGCAGGCGGTGCAGCAGGAACAGGCGATGCCGCCAACTTATTAAAACCCGAACTCGCCCGAGGCACCTTACGCACAATTGCCGCTACCACCTGGGCCGAATACAAAAAGCACATTGAAAAAGATCCTGCTCTAACACGACGTTTTCAAGTGATTCAAGTTGATGAGCCGAGTGAAGAAAAAGCCACACTGATGATGCGCGGCATCTCCTCTGTAATGGAAAACCACCACCAGGTACAAATTCTCGACGAAGCACTGGAAGCCTCTGTAAAACTTTCACACCGCTACATTCCCGCACGCCAGCTACCCGATAAATCCATCAGTTTATTGGATACCGCCGCCGCCCGTGTAGCCATTAGCCAGCACTCCGTACCCGGCCCCGTCGACGACTATAGAAAAGCCAT
>JAESUE010000366.1 GCA_016763235.1 Pseudomonadales bacterium | reverse complement strand
AGAGAAATTTAATTTGTTTTCAAAATTTAAAAATGGGTAGATGAATCCGCCAAAAGCAGCATCTACATGAATCATAAAGTCTACGTTTTTGGCAGTTAATATTGCTGTAACCTGGCTTATGTCATCGACAGAGCCGTACATGGTAGAGCCCATGTTTAACACTACGGCAAAAAATTTTACTCCCTCCTTGATTTCCACATCAATGATGTTTGAAGGGTACTCAAAATCCATTTGCCGATTCGTTTCATTGACAGGGATTATTTCGTGATGAATATTTAATATTCCAGCGGCTTTGTCTATAGAGTAATGTCTATCTTCTGAGCTGATAATTGTGATTTCATTATGTAATTTTTGTTCATTACGCGTTCTTGGGTTGGCTAAGGCCGAGCTCGTAATGTTTTTGTTCACCCAATAATTTCTGAGAACCCATAATGCTTGTATGTTTGCTTCTGTTCCCCCTGATGCAACGTAACCATCCCATGTTTTAGGCTTTGCAGAAAAAATTTCTTCGGCGCAAATGCGTAATAAATCGCGTTCTATTTTGTGTGTTCCTTCGAATACAGACTCAGATAGACCAAAGGTATGGCAGCCAATATGGTTGGGGTTTTCCCACATTGTTCGCCAGAATACTGAGGATTTGGATATGTTATTCTTTGGGAAAACCATTCTGTCTAGGAACGACGCGGGGTAACCCATAACGGAATCATCGCTATAACGAATGTTTTGTGACAAAGCTAAGTGAACGTGTTTATTCATGTCGTCTAAGGCGAGGGCTTCCCAATACATGGTTTTTATTACTCATTTACGATAAAAAAACGTACTAAACACTGATTTCTAGTGTAGCCGTCATCGCAAAACTAACGTTATATCTATCGTTAGAATTATGGCGAATGTGGAATAGTTACGTTTTTGAAGTGTGTCGCTATTGTTGGCGCTTTCCCTGCATCCAAACAGTTGGGTAAAAACGATTATGAATAGGATTAAAGAATAGGCGCTGTCAATGCATTAAAAGGAGGGGGTAAACTAGTAGCAAACTGCGGCGTGAATATTATAAAATTTAAAACCCTGCTCGTCTTGAAAAAGAAGTGCTAGATTTACTAGTGCTGCTTACGAAGTTACATTTCTTTACATTAAGGCTTACGTTCCAGTGTTCATTTGCTAAATTGTTTCTATACTTTACGGGTAAGTGTAATTATTCTAACGGGATAGGTATGATGAAAAATACTTTTGCTTCTAGTAAGTGGTTGCCAGCTTTAGTTTTGGGGGCTGCTATAAGTGTTCCCGTTGTTAGTTTTGCAGATATTGCGGTGGTGGTTTCGCCGGACAGTCAATTGCAGAATATAGCAGGAAAAGACCTAAAGAATATTTATCTTGGGAAAACCTCCAAAATAGCTGGAGTGAAATATATCCCGATATCGTTACCAAATTACGACCCTGCTGCCATAGAATTTATTGATAAATTGCTTGGCAAGTCGATGAAACAATATGTAAGTTATTGGGCTCAGCGGGTTTTTACTGGGAAGTCTGCACCACCGCCTGAGCTGGAAAACTCAGTAATACTAAAGACGTGGTTGGCGGATAATCCAGAGGGGATTGGTTATGTTGATGCTAAAGATGTGGATGACAAGGTAAGAGTGATATTGGTTTCTAAGTAGTAATTACTTTAATCTCTATTTAGAAGATGCAAAAAAATGTAACTATTCAGCGAACTCTGTAACTGTTCAGATTGCATTCAAATTTGAGCAGAACAAGGTGGAAAATGTGCGTTTATACGCATAAATGATCGTTTTTTGATGCCGTTATACACGAATCTGAGCGTGAGATGAGTCGTTACAAAAGAAGATGGTCTTGGTTGTATAGTGGTTAGTAATAGACCATTACTTAATGGGTGTAACAACAATCCTGGCACCGTGGGCCAAGGTTTAGAACTATTCTATAAGTTCGATGCAACGAACGATCAGTTCATATCACGCGCTGAGTTATTGGTAATAGCCAATTGATAGTTACTTTCGCCTGCCGGAAGGAAGCTGGGGCTTTAAATTATCAGCTAAACCTCTATTCTGATAAAACACGAAGGCTGCTTCTATTTGATATGGGTGGTAGTGTTAGACGTACGTCTGTTTTTTTACTGGTAGTAAGGCGAAACGACGTTTGCTCTCTAGGCAGCGAGTGGCGGTTTGAGAGGCTATCATCAAATAATTAAAATCCGTTTTTGGTGGTGATACGCTGCCTTGTTCCAGCTTTAATGCCTGCGTGTTTTGTTTTTTATTGTCTGAGCTTCTCTATAGTATATTTGCACGGATGCCCCCAAGGGAGAGGCAAGCCATCGAGCCAGTCGCCAAAGCACATCTGTATCTCTAAGCGGGGCTTGCGCTACGGTATTATCAGACGTATTATTTTCGCAACATAAACTAAGCCATTGTGGTGGCTTAATCGCTGAGGAGCTTTACCCCATATGAAACGTTTAAAACTATCTTTTATATTGTGCAGTGGATTGCTAATAAGCTCGCAAGGGTTTGCTGACGCAGGCATTGCAAATGATATCAATGTTTCGCATTCTGGCGCGAGTGAACAAGGTTTTTATATAGGCGCCACACTAGGAAGCGCCAATTACGATGTGATGGATGAGTCGGATATTGGTTTTGATCTTTTTGCGGGGTTCAATTTTAATGAAGTACTTTCTGCGGAGCTAGGCTGGGTAAGTTTCGGCGAGGTAGAAAACAGTGGTATTACCGCTGAAGCGAGTGCTTTTCATTTGGCAGTTTTGGGAAATGTCTCTCTACAAAATGATTTAAGTTTTTATGGCAAGTTAGGGATGACAAGTTGGGATGTTGATTTTAAATCAAACGTAGGTTCAGGCAGTGACTCGGGTGCTGATGTGTTTTTTGGCCTAGGTATGGATTACCAAATCGGCGCACGTTCCTCTGTAAGGTTTGGTGCGGATTGGTATAGCCTAGATGTGGAAGATATTGCGTTGTATTCAATAGGGATAAAACAAACGTTTTAACGATTCAGCGCATGCTGAGTGCTTACCAAAAGTTTTGATTTACGGTGTTTTGCATGACTACTTGGTAATGGCTACTCTCTTATCCTGCGCTCACATAAAAGCCGTGATTTAAACTAAAAAAGCGGGCAAATGCCCGCTTTTTTAGTGTGCTCAAATAACTAGGACCCAAAGAAAGATTTTTTCGCTGACTTGCGAATTTCCTTTTCATCGGACCATTCAACAATGCCTGATTCAACGTGCATAACTTTCAGGGTGAACTTGTAGTAGACATCTTTGCTATTGCCCGCCCGCTTCACGATACTGGATAAATTACCATACATCATATATTCAGCACCGACCTGCCGGCCCATATTCATGGCTGACGACTTTTTCACCATGCCGCTTTCATTTTGGTAAGCCATTTGTTTCTGAATAGCTTCTACCTTTGTCATATCCACAAAGCGAAACTTACCTGAGCGTAATATTTTACTTGAAATGGTATCGGTCACTGATTCAGTATCAATGTGCTCGGAGGTTTTATTCTTTATGGTGTCTACAAACATTACCGGACGACGCTTATTGGTAATATCCACAATAGGCGGGAAGGTGAGTAGGGAGTCAACCATTTTTCCTGCGATCATTTGCAGGTCGGTTGAGCCGAAGTCCGTTGTTGTCGTTTCTACTGCGCCGGCATCGCCATAGCCGATTTTAGTACTTGCACAACCGCTTAGGCCTAGGGTAAGTAGTGTACTGATAGCAATAATGCCTACTCTATTTAGGTTTTTCATTTTAGCTCCTTTACGTTGACTTTATAGGTGGTGACTGTTGGGTTTGGGGCAAGTGCCTGCATGCTTGTTTTTGATTTGCCGTGCAATATGACAGGTGTCCATGCTCTGGAGCCTTGTTCTACTTCAAAATTATCAGCATCGTACCAAGAAAATCGATACTGTATATTTTTGTCTGTGCTCGTGAGGTTGGCTAATACTACGCTGACTTCTAATACACCGCTTCTTGCTGTTCGAGTATGCATCTCCTGAATGATGATTTTGGCTGCTAGCGCTTCATTATGAATCACCAAATGTTTTGCATATTTCGGGTCGTCTGTGGGTTTTCCTTCTGCCTCCATTCCAGAGGTAGCGCATCCGCTTAATCCTATTGCTGAAATTAAAAGCCCGATGAGTAGGTAGGTCTTCATTCTCTATCTCCTTAGTGTCAGAACCACGAACAATATCATAGTATAATCACATTGGTGTGCATGGTTTCCCCTGTACTTATAACACGCAGAATAGTCTTTTTACCGGGCACTATTTTAATAGGCGCTAAGGCAAAGGCCATTCCATTGGTAAGTTGCAGGTTATATTCACCACTGGCCAAGGTGTTGCGAAATATTTGCGCGTCATTAGGAAGCGTTAACCAGCTGCGTAAATCAGCTTTTTCAGTTACAAAGTTAAACAGTGTGCTCGCAATTTGAGCTCCAGGTCCTAAATTTTTACCGATTTGATCGGCGGTTTCTTTTTTTGCTACGACGCGTAAAACCTGGCGGACCATAATTCCTGGCAAGTCTTCCCGTAAGGCTTGAGCGGCTAATGCTTGAACATAAACGATGGGGCTGGTAGCGCCTAAGAGAACGCTATTGTTGGCATCGGTAATCATTAAGGGTGGCGTTAAGTTCCAAGTAGGGGCGTAGGTCGGGAATGCTACCGACGATACGCCGTGATGTGTAATCAAAGGGACTTTTATTTCTTGTTTAACGGGTGCAAAACCATGTTCGAAGAAGACAATTAACTCCCCAGAATTTTTGACTGGTTTGTTATTTCTTACTTTGAATTGCTTTTTAAAGCGAGCCAAATCGGCCCTCATGGAAAGTGATTGGGCTAGTCTTAATACATCTTTTTGCAGGTAGGGGTTTTCAGGGAAAATTTCTAAGGCTTTTTTGTAATCAATATAAGCATCGTTAGGTTTTCCTTCTAGTTCCCAGATGACACCTGATGCGTAAAAGGTGTAGGCATTTTGATAAGAGTTTTCAACTCTGTTTGCGATATCAGCAAAACCTTTAAAAGAATCCATGAAGGATTTATTCTTATCCAGAGTCTCGCTATTCTTTTCTTGGCTTTTTACAATTTCTTTTTCATGTTTATGAAATGCTAATTGTTGTTCTTCGTTTGCGCGCCGTACCTCCACCATTGCACCGTCGAGATCATTCGAGAATAAATAATTCATGGCTTGAAAGTGATAAAGGAAAATGCGCTCGTAGGGTTCGCTGGTGTAGGGAATGGCATTATCATTGGTGAACATTGCTGCTGCCTTTGAGCCGGTATCTGAGGCGCTTACAATAGCTTTCTGTTCTAGGCTGGCGATAGCATGTTTTGCTTGCTGATAGTCCTCTATGCTGGTTTTATTGTCATTGGCGATTTGCGCGGCCCGCCCTCGCTCCATGAGGTAAAGGATTTTATCGGCACTATTGCGATATTTATTTAATTTATCTGTGGCCAGTGTGATTTGCCGTGCTTCAATTTGCTGTTTGATAGTTGCTAGTTGCGAAGGGTATGACTTGAAAACGGAAGTTGTGGCGCAGCCACCTAGTAAAGTAAGTGATAAGGCGGGCGTGATTAATAGCCTGAGGATTTTGTGAGCGAGCTTCATCAGCTTATTTCCAAGATCAGAGTGGGTTTATTTTTATTTCCAGCCTCGCATCTTGTTACCAATTAACAGGCTTGTCACTGGATCCTGGAGTCAGCTCCCGCTCATTTTCTTCAATTTCTTCTTCAATCCTGATGCGAACTAGAGCATCTTTTTTGATGTATTTTGCACCACTGACAATAGCGGCTTTGGAGAATTTATTCTGGATTTCACTGATTTCTATAACGCCAACTTCTTCTTCTGTACTACCTAAAGATTCGCCAGTATCAGGGTCAATTAGTCCTTCTCCCTGTACGATGACGGCCATAGTCGTACCAAGCTCGAAGGCTGCGCCAGCACCTCGGTTAAGGTAAACCGTGTTGCCAGAAATTTTTATAATTTTGGTTGGGAACACGCCTGAAACAATACCGTTTACAATGGTTTTGACGGTTTTCTCTTTTAAGGCTTCAAGAAAGTCTTCGTGTTTAACATCATTATTACGGTTGCGATCTTTGAGTTCGACAGTGAATTTCTCAGCCCTTACTACCTTGCCACCACGGCTATCAACGATACGGACATTAACCACCATTTTGCCTGTGTATTGCGCTAACACGGTGTTGGTATAAGGAACTTTTTTGTTTTCAATTTCGGCAGATAAACGTTCAATTTTACCCATAACAAAGTAATCAGCACCGATGAGCTTGCCCATTTTGACTGCAGATTTAGGCGATATATAACCGGATTCGCTAAACTCCTGTTCTGTGAGGATATCCTTCATTCTGTCGCGCTCTACCACTGTGAATTTATTGGTCTTCACTAAATAAGTGACAAGGTCAGAGGACAGCATTTTTGTGGTGGTCTCTACAGGCTGCATTAAAACAAATCTATGCCCGAAGGTGACCTCCACACTTTTGGAATCAAAATCCAATACGGCGATGGTGGGCTTTGCTGCCCAGCTGGTGAGGGGAGCAAAAAAGATTAAAGCAGTGAAGAGTAAACGACGAGAAATGGCTTTCATGAGTTCATCCGGTTTTTACAAATTGCTAGCTAAATTATAGGCAGTGATTTTTAGCATAAGGTATGGCTGTAAAATCCTCAAGGACGCCAATAAAAAATAAGTAGGTATTAGTGCACAATCTAGATTGGGATGTTGAGTGCAGACTTTGCATTAATCTTGGTTTGATTGATAGACGTTTCCAAGGTATCAGGGGTGAAAATATATAGTAATGCTGTTCGCAGCTGTTTTGTTTTTTTCATTGTAACGCGTTAAAATCATGGACGTACGCTAACCAAGCTTTTTTGCTGCGCTTTGCCTATTCGATAATCACTCTTGCTAGCGAGTAAGTACAGGGCTTTTTACTGATCCAACGGCCTTGTGTTTTTTCCGTGTAGCGGTTTGGTGTAACAAATTATGCCGCCTTGACTGGGCAAAGAAGCGCATATCAATTTCAATGCAAACACTCGGGACGTTACATGTTAAGAATTACAATGCTCGTATTGTTGGTTTCGTTTCGCAGCATCTCTTATGCGGATGAAATGCAAAAGATAGAAGTAGAAGCCAAATGGTATGGTGATACGTACAGTGTAGGTGAAAAAGAGCCTGGCTTTTGGGGTTTCTTTAGGGAGGGTGATGAGGTTTTAGCATTGATTAAATCTGATCCTGATGCATACGGTGAATTAAAAAAATCACGGATTGTAACGTATTCATCCTTCGCAGCAGTTGCTCTTTATTACAACAGCCTAGGATATTATGAATCCTCAAATGAGTTATTGAAGGATCAGTTAGTAGTACTTCCATTTTTGATTGCATCTGGCTTTCTAGTGCGCCATTATCAAAAAAAAGCCGTCGATACTTATAATTCTGGTGTTGATGTTCACTTTGGCATCGCTCCAAAAAAAGCGAGCCTTAGCGTGGTCTATAGGTATTAGTAGATGTTGATTTAACAGCTTAATCTTGTTGTCAGAACGACGTTAATGGTAGCGATGTCTTTTGTAGCGACTGAAAGTGTTTTTGTTTAATGCGTCGTCACGCTAAATCTTGCGGTCAGCGGACAGTTAATGGTTCGGGGCGAAGGGCTTGTTATTATGACAAGCCCTCTTTTATATTTGGCCCAAGTTTCTTTAGTATTCGGTGTTGGCTTGTCGGTGTAAATACGAGAAGGTTTCGAGTCGGCGAGATCAGGCTGAAGGTGTATTCTTTGGAGATTCGACCTGGCTGATTTTATAGGCTCTGAATTTTGTGCTTGGGGGCATACGTACAGAAAGCTGCTCGGTTTATGAGGGCTTGAGATAAACAGGTTTTGCTTGCTTGAAGGTTCCTTACTACTAAGCCGATTGATTGAATCAAGGGCTAGTAAGGAAGTATAAGTTTGGTACCAAAGGCCGGACTCGAACCGGCACGCTTTTAAGGGCGCGGGATTTTGAATCCCGTGTGTCTACCAATTTCACCACTCTGGCACTATTTAGCAGGCTGTTGCTGCTAGGGAGGCGGGATTATAACAGTGTTTATGTTTAGGTCAACCTGTCGAAGTATTGATGGGCAGGTTAAGCCTGCCCATGCGGACTTATTACTTGTCCAAAATTTTCAACAGGAGTTGGTTTACTTGCTGGGGATTGGCTTTTCCCTTTGATGCTTTCATGATCTGCCCGACGAAGAAACCAAACATTTTCTTGCGTTTTGTCTCGTCGGCAGCGCGGTAGTTCTCTACTTGCTCGGGGTTTTTGGCGATGACTTCTTCCACCAGACTTTGAATGGCGCCGCTATCGGTCACTTGTTTTAAGCCCTGCTTGTCGATAACCTCATCGGCACTGCTAGCGCCTTCCCATAGTGCTTCGAAAACAGTTTTAGCAATTTTTCCCGAAATGGTGTTGTCAGCGATGCGTGCAATCAGTCCACCTAGTTGCTCCGGTTTTATGGGGCATTGCTCGATATCGAGGTTTTCTTTATTCAGGGCTCCTAACAGTGTGCCAGTAACCCAGTTGGAGCAGAGCTTTGCATCTGCCTTTGAGGTTTTGGCGCACGCTTCGAAGTAGTCTGCCAATTCGCGGCTGGCCACTAACACTTCGGCATCGTACTTGGAAAGTTGGTAGTCGCTCTGAAAACGCTCTGCTTTTTGCCACGGTAGCTCAGGGAGGGTTTCTCTTACGGCTTGGATGTAGTCTTCATCGATTTCGATGGGTAATAAGTCGGGACAAGGGAAGTAGCGGTAATCGTTGGCTTCTTCTTTGCTACGCATGGGGCGGGTTTCGTTTTTGATGCTGTCGTAGAGTCGGGTGGCTTGAATTACTTTGCCACCGGATTCGATTAGGTCAATTTGGCGCTCTACTTCGGTATTAATGGCTCTTTCCACGAAGCGGAAAGAGTTGATGTTTTTTAATTCGGTGCGGGTACTGAGTTCTTTTTGGCCAACAGGCCTAACGGATACGTTGGCATCACAGCGCATTGAGCCTTCAGCCATATTGCCATCAGATATACCGATGTAGCGAATAATGGAGTGAATAACGCGCAGGTAAGCAACGGCTTCTTTGGCATTGCTCATTTCAGGTTCGGATACGACTTCGATTAATGGCGTGCCGGCGCGGTTAAGGTCTATGCCGGTAAAGCCTTGGAAATCTT
>JAESUE010000365.1 GCA_016763235.1 Pseudomonadales bacterium | reverse complement strand
GTAACTACTCAGCTCACGCTCAAATTCGTGCATAACAGCGTTAAAAAACAATCATTTAACCATATAAACTCACATTTTCCGCCTTGTTCTGCTCAAATTTGAATGCAATCTGAACAGTTATAGAGTTTGCTGAGTAGTTACAATCTCCTTTGCGTCGAAACATCAAACGCCCTTGTTAATGGAAATGAAAAACCGAATGAAAACCACCTCTCACACTTTAGTATTTCTTTTAATAGGCCTAATGCTCTTGTTGAGCGGGTGCATGGAACCAAAAACCCCGGAAGACACCGCTCTTTATTTTTGGCAGGCTATGCAGAATCGCAATACAGAAGCCGCACAGAAACTATCCATTGATGGCTCGGCTGCAAAATTTCTGGATAAACTTAAACCCCAATCCTTCGAACTAGGGCAAGTAGATTCCAATGGCAACCGCGCAACCATCAAAACGACATTAACCCAGCTCAACGGTATTGAAACTCGAGAGGTGTTACTCACTACGGTATTGTTTTATCAAAATGAGAAATGGCGGGTTTCTATTAAACAAACTGAAAGCAGTCTGCTACCCGGCGCACTCAGAAAACTCTTCCGCAACTTGGAGGAAATCGGTAACACGCTGGGAGATAAACTTGGTGCGTCTTTTAATGAAACAATCAATGAAGCTCTACCGGTGATTGAAGAGATGGTTCAGCAGGGGGTGAAGCAACTGGAAGACAGTATCGAGGCCACCCCCATTACCCAATAAACTACCCAGCCGGCAATGAAGGGCCATCGAAAGGGGGAATAATGTAAGGTGGCTACTCAACGAACGCTGCCTGGCCAACACGTCCTCCTGGCGGCAGTAGCCGCCATAAACCACCACCCCCTTCTTTTCTGGAAAAACTTGACCACTATATACCTTGTATTTAAACACCATCTCCCGCAGTCTTTTTCGACCGAATAAAAAACAGAGTCTCCTCCATGAAAACTAGCTTCGCTATGGCTGACTTCCTCGTCAAACACCGTAACCGACTTGCCATTTTCAGCCTAATTATTGTTTTTTTTGCTTCACTAGGAGGCAGCCACCTTGGCTTCAGCACGAATTACCGTGATATTTTCATGGAGGACAATCGACAGCTAGTAGATTTTGACCAGCTCCAATCTATATTTCATGAATCAGAAACCCTTGTTTTTCTGGTTACGCCAGCCAGCGGCAACATATTCGATAAGAATGCCTTAATCAGTCTTGAACAACTGCATAAAGATTGCTGGCAAACCCCCTATTCTCAGGGTGTACATTCGCTGCTTAATTTCCAAAGGAACACACCCAGCTCTGAGGGTTTTTCCCTTGATTATCTTGTTCCCGATGCAAGCACTATTAGCAAAGAAGAAATTGAGAGCATAGAAAAATTCGTCCTCTCAGAACCACTTCTCAAAGGTCGTTTAGTGGGTTTTTCCGGTGAAGTAACGGCTATCTTGGTAAATATCGCCATGCCTGAAAACCGCCGGCAAGCAAACTCTGAAATTGTTGCCTTCGCCCAGCAATTAAAACAACGCTATCAGGCCCAGTACCCAGGCATGCAAATACACCTCACCGGCGGCGTGATGGTATCTGATAGTTTTTTGCAGGTCGCCATTCATGATGCCATAAACCTTTTCCCCATCATGGTAATAATCGGCCTGTTAATCCAAGGGATACTTTTCCATTCAATTTCAGCAGTTCTTGCCAGCATGGCGACTGTGTTTTTTTCCATCCTGTTTACTATGGGGATTGCAGGTTGGCTGGGTTATTCCCTTAATCAAACCTCTGCTCTGGCCCCCATGCTGGTACTCACCCTGGCACTGGCCGACTCCACTCACATCATTACGCATTACATTAGCCTATTAAGAAGTGGACTTGACCGATTCACTGCAATAAAAAATAGTATTGCCGAAAATTTACAGGCTATTTTTCTTACCAGCGTCACTACATCCATTGGCTTGCTGTGCATGAATTTTAGCGACTCCCCACCCTTTCATGATTTTGCCAATATTACCGCCATTGGAGTAATGAGTGCCTTTGTACTGACCCTCACAGTATTACCCAGCATATTGATGGCATTGCCGATGCGTGTAACTGAAAAAGATTTAAACTTAACCCTGCTAATGATTCGTATTAGCCATATCGCCATCAAACAACGTCGGTTTTTCTTTATTGCTATCAGCGTGCTGGTGCTTTTTTCTGCCTATTTTATTCCAGCCAATGAACTGAATGATGACTTGCTTGATTACTTTGATGAATCACTGGAAATTCGTCAGGCAACAAATTACGCCAGCGCCCATTTTAAGGGTGCGCGTTCCATCACCCTTGCATTGGACTCAGGCGAACAGCAAGGGATTAACCAAACGAATTTTTTACATGATGTGGATACCTTTGGAAGTTGGTTACGCCACCAGCAAGGTGTTAATCAGGTCGTTAGCTGGGCCGATTCCATCAAACAACTTAACCAGAACATGCATCAAGGCGATGCTGACTTTTACAAAATCCCTGAAAGCTCCGCCCTCGCCTCGCAGTATCTACTGCTTTATGAAATGTCACTAAAAACCGGACAAGATATTAATGACCAAATTAATTTTGACCGCTCAACAATCAAATTAACCGTCTTTGTCGACAAGATGAAAAATAGTGAAATCATCGAACTCGAAACACGCATTAAGACGTGGCTAGGAAAAAACTTACCCCACATCAAGGTAATAATGGGAAGCCAAACGCTTATGTTTGCCCACCTTGGGCAGCAGGTAATCGAAAGCATGATGATTGGATCGTTTGCTGCCCTAGTCCTTGTTACAGTGGTTATAGCCTTTGGACTTAAGTCATGGCGTTACGGCCTTATTAGTCTTATTCCAAATGCTTTTCCGGCTGCCGTAGTGTACGGCTTATGGGGTTTATTTGTGGGAGAAATAAACCAGGCAGCAGCGGTTACCTTCAGCGTTAGTCTTGGGATTATTGTGGATGACACGGTGCATATTCTCAGCAAATATATTAGCCGTTTAAAGCAAGGGGATAGCCCCGAAGCAGCACTACATTATACCTTTACTACCACAGGCACCGCGTTAATTATTACCTCAGTAGTACTCACTGCGGGCCTACTTGTTCTTGCCCAATCCACTTTTGGGATAAACGCTACTATTGGTGCGATGGTGGCACCAATTATTGTATTTGCACTGATCGTAGATTTTTTCTTTTTACCGGCACTTTTAATTTTTTTCGATCAGCAAAAAAACAAAACTTCTCGCTCTTAATTTTTCACACTTATAACAGTACGTCACTATTCAGCGAACCCTGTAAACGTTCAGATTGCATCTGAATTTAAGCAGAACAAGGCGCGAGGTGAATAGTTACAACAGTCCTTATATTTTAGAAAATGTGCCATTAGAATCGGCTGCTTTTATAGAACACATACGCTCTAAAAACATGCCCTTCTGGAATGCTGGGGTACTCAAAATGTGGTGGGTATTTTCCATATTAAGGCGCTCCATGACAGCTCTGGAGCTCTCATTAGAGAAAGTAGTAAAGGAAAATACTGCAGGCAATTGCAGTGATGAAAAGGAAAAATCCAAAACCACTAAACCTGCTTCGCTCGCATAACCTTTCCCGCAATAAGGCTTAGATAAACGCCAGCCTATTTCCACGCAGGGAGAAAAAGGCAAATCTAGCGTTACCTCATGCAAACCAATGAATTGCCCAGAGGATTTTTCCTCAACAGCCCGTAGTCCCCAGCCACGCTCAGAAATTACAGTTTGAATTTGTATAACCATTTCGTCACTTTCACCGCGATTCAGGGTATTGGGAAAGTGTTTCATTACTTCCGACAAACCTCTGCGCCGCTACTGATTTTAATTTGCAGTAAAAAATAGATATGCTTTTCAATAAGTTGTTGATATTAATTTTACTGTGCTGATGTTTGTTGCCAGATAAATTTTGGATCTATCAAATTTCTGCCCAATGCACTGATAATATTGCATTACCACACCGTCCCACCAAAGGTTTTCCACGCTGATAAAATTAGTTTATTATGCCGTTAATACTCCCCTATTTTCTCGAAAATCTAGCAGCTTTTATGCTCGTTCGTCCTATTATTCAGGATTACAAAACAATGAATAACATCAGTAGGCCTTTTTCTCATAGGTGTCGATTTAAGTTTATTCCACTAATAAGCGCCTTATTTATACTGCCCAATTTGGCCTACAGTGCCCCAGGCAGCGTTGGTCTTTCGGTTACTATCAATGAAACCCCAGACCGCGCACTCGGAGACAACAGCTCTATTTCTACTTCAAACATATCCCCAGCGGAAGCTGCCGGAGCGGCTCTATCAGCTCTTTGCCCAACCCTGGTTGATCGTGAAAACACCCTTGCTCAAGACAACTTGCTCCAGCTTTGCAGCGCATTAAATGGCATCAGCATCGAAGAACAAAGCCAAATCTTCGATCAACTTTCAAGCAAAGCCAATGCTGCGAATGCAAATATCAGCAACCTTCAACAATCCGGATTCCAACAACAAAGCACACTTTCCAGTAGTAGCAGTTCTCAATCTGATAAGTCACGCAAAGCCGCCTATAGCTACCGCAGCCAAATTCCTATTTATGCTTTTCTCGGCTCTTCCAGTAATACCGACTGGGATTATTTTTATAAGCGTATCAATACGTTCACCAGCTTTGACGGCAGCTTTTCAGAGCGCGATGAAACCGTAGACGACGCCGGTTTTGAAAGCATACATCTGAAGTTTCTTTTTGGCGCTGATTACCGCATTAACAATACATTCCTCGTGGGCACCGCCATCACGCTAGGAAGGTCAGAAACCGAACTTGCCATGAATCGTGGAACGGCTGATTCGACAGCCGTAAACTGGACTCTTTTCAGCTTCCATCAAATTAGAGATTATTGGTCTATTAATGCCACTCTGATGTTTCAAAATACCGATTACAAAAACTCTCGAAAAATCAACATCACCCTTCCTCCTATGGTCGGAAACTATAGCCTCAGCGCAGAATCATCGGCAAAACAAACCGGCTTATTACTTGGAAGCGATTACCAGTGGCAACTTCCACGTGCATTTGAGATCAGCCTGCTAAACCAAATAAATGCGGTACGAACAGAAACAGATAGCTTTAGAGAATCAGGGAATACCGGGTTTGAACTCTCCATCGATGCCCAAGAAGTCAACAACACCGCCATGAATAACGGTATAGAATTACGCAAACCCATGAACCAAACATGGGGCGTAGTGATCCCTCAAATCAGCATACACTGGACACACCAATTTGCGGACCAGTCCCGAGAGATTAAAGCCGCCTTCATCCACGATCCCCAAGCAAATCTAATTGCTTATTCCACCAAAGATAGCGATTCAGATTACTTCACCACGCAGCTAGGTGCCGTTTTTGTTGTCCCCAATGGCATAAATGCCTTTGCCCAGCTCAGCTCAATTCTTGGTTTTGAACACTACGACAATACGAGCCTCTCGATCGGGCTTCGTGGAGAATTCTAATATGAAAAACATCACCCTTTATTTTCACCACATTAAACAGCTGATTGGCTTAATGTTCATGCTAAGCCTCGTCGCATGTAATGAATTACCCGACGACTCCAGCAGTAGCCAATTAATCGTTCAGGTTAACGCCCTAGAAACGACGCAAGCGGAAGAAAGCTTCCCCGCTGAAGTAGACCGCATAGCAGTGGACGTCGTTAATGAGCAGGGAGCAATAATTTCCTCCGATAGCGCTGCCGGCAACAGCGCAACATTTAACTTAAGCGTGCCCAGCAACACCGCCCTGTCTATCGACGCTTATGCTTTTAGCGGGGATGAGCTTCTTTACAAAGGCAGCAGTGACTTTTCAGCCGCGCCAAACACAGAAATCAGCGTCGATATTATCCTCGCTTCACAGGTTAGCGTATCCGTCCCTCTCGAAACACAGGCTGTTCTCGATAGTGGCGCCATAGAACTCAGTAAACTGGTGACCATTAATGGTTTGAGTGACCAGCGCCTTATCTTTGCCGTGAACGGTATTGAAGGTGGCAGCGAAACATTCGGCTTTGTTTCAGACTCCGGCTCCTACACGCCACCCCCAAACCTCCTCGAAGAATTACAGGTAGAACTTAGCGCCACCCCAGTTGCCGCCCCATCGTTTGGAGAAAGTATTCAGGTTGTAGTGAGCCCTACGGCCATTGACTTGGATTGGTTCACAGACCCATATTTTCGAGACTGTGTCGCAAATCAAGAACTAAGCCTTGTGGCAGAGCTGACGACACTCAGCTGTACAACGGTGTCTAAGGTCGGCATATCGTCCCTTCAAGGACTAGCGAAACTCACCGCACTGAAAGAGCTGGACGTGAGTAACCAGAGTATTACCAAGATCCCAGCCCTAGACAATTTAACCCTACTCAGCACACTCAGCTTGCGTGGGAATTTACTGGGCAATATAGAAGGTTTGGCAACATTAACATCGCTGCAAATATTAGATTTAAGCGATAACCCCGGCTTAACTTCGATAGATGAGACCAAGCCCCTTGACCCTTTAACTCCCTTGGCTGGCCTTAGAAAGCTGACATCCCTCGACCTTTCCTGTGTATTTGGCATGGGAGAAGATTCCGTAAACATACTGCGTGAAAAACTACCCCTCAAACCCAAAGTAATATTTAGATGCTATTACCTATACCCTGAAACCATACGAATATTGGCCAGCGAAACACTCGCATCTGATCAAGTTTTATTTGGAAACCTAAACTACAGCGGGTTTATTTATTCAGTGAATGATATAGCAGGAGGAGATGATAAGGTCGGAAGAATTTCGGAAAACGGTGTCTACACGCCTCCTCCCCATATACTCAACAACCTGCTCGTCAAGCTCTCAGCAAGCCCTATTGAAGCACCTTCGTTTAAGGCAGAAGTTAAAGTAAATATTGCTCCAACTCCGATTAATCTTATCTGGTTCACAGACTCCGTGCTGCGAGACTGTGTTGCAAGACACACGACCAAGCTCAACCTCGTTGCCGAACTGACTGACATTAATTGCGTAGAGAATGGCGTCAAAAGTTTAAACGGCTTAGAACACCTTACGGCATTACAGGTAGCAGATTTCAGATATAACAATATTAGCGTGATCCCACCACTTGGGGCACTGACCTTGCTCACCGAATTAGATTTGCGGGAAAACTCTCTTGGCGATATTAATGAGCTCGCAAACTTAAGCGCGTTGCTTACCCTTGATTTAAGTTGGAACCCAGGGTTTAACAGCATAGATAAAACAGACCCACTTGACCCCCTAATCCCACTGGCAAGTCTTATTAACCTTCAGTTCCTGGGCCTTCCTTGCATATATTTTAATGATGCATCTATAAGCTGGCTACAAAAAGAACTACCTAAGACAACCATAGAAGTCTTTAACTGCGCAATCATAAACTAAACAACCTCTTAAACATTGGCACTCTCGTGGTTAGAGAGCGCCAATGTTACCCGTAGCGCTAGGGGTTTAGATAGTGCAGCAATAACTTACCGCCCAACTGATAGGCTTACACCAACTTTAGATGATTGAGAAAAAACAAAACGGCAGGCCTGATTAGTTAAGGCCGATATTCAACTTAAGGCGCGATAATCACCTTGGTTTGACTTGGTGCGATTTGAGCGCCAGCCGGGTTATTGGCATTGCTGCCATTATGCCCAGTCATAGTCGTAAGATGAACACAGGGTTGGCCTTGAATTTTTACCTTTGAGCTGCCTTTTTTAAAGGTCACTTTATCCATATTCATCCCTGATACCACGCCTTTATTAACACCCGCCTCATCACCAGATGAACGAGGTATTTCAGACTTTTTCGTAACAACCGCTTTGCCCGCAAACTTCACCTTTGTAGATGTTTTGCTTGCTTGATTCACCATCCCAATATTTGGATATGGGATGGGTACTGGTGGAGCAGGTGGTGCAGGAGTAAGACATACATCCGGAACAGCCAAACACTGACCTCCCGCCTTTGTCGAAGCTGGAAATATTGCCACCATAGGATCAACCCCTAGTTGTATTAGCCGAGATGAATTTTATCCGCATTCACTTTAAAGTCTTCTTGCGATTTGATGTAGCTGTTTTTGGCTTTTAAATGAAACGTTGATGCTACCAAGGTTCGCATTCTACCCGTTTTCAGCTGCGTTAACTCTTCGGCAGATCGATACACATTTTTAGCCTTTTCTGAGATGGTGTTGGCGACTGTTGATAGTTTATCCACCAGCAATTGTGAATCTTCAATTTTACCGCGAAATTTAGAGCCAAAAAATCGTGTTTCCTTGAGCTGCAGTTCAGTTAAATGAGCAGTAACATTAAGCCTCGCCGCACTTAAACTTGTTGCGCAGGAACTTAGGGAAAACGAAGAAGAAAGCCGACCAAATGTATCCAATACACCCAACTGAACACCTGCCTGGCCTAAAATCTCTATATTCTGCCCCTTTAGCTGAATACTATTGGCGCTATCCAAAACGATATTGCCATTGCGCGCAATAAATTCAAGGTTTCCTGTATCAATATTAATGCGCGTTTTTCCCGCATCAGGGTCATATTCAATAAGCAGCTCGTTTCTTTTTGAAAAAATCTTTAGTGCAGGCGAAACCGAAGTGTCATCAAGTAGGGCATAAGAACCATCGCCCATTTCGAGTTTATTAAGCGCCGTCTTTTTTTGCTGCCCATCAATGGCCGCTAACAAACCAATGACGTACATATCATTAAAAATATCACCGTTTACCAGCACCTCATCGCCTATTTCTAGCGCATTATTAAGCGGCACTGTATTGCGGGCCACAACCTCATAGCCAGCTTGCGGTGCCGAGAGACGAAGACGCAATAACCCTTCACTGTTTACGAGACCTATGACGTTTGCTGCGCCTAGATAATGCTCACTGCTTTCTTTTTGGGGGATTTTCGCAACATTAATCATAATAAAATTCCTGCCTTATTCTAATTCGGGGGTAAAGGGGGCAACCAGTCCTCGGCCTCGGCCAGATTTTTGTCGGTATATTCAGCTGTTGATTTATTGCAGCCTTTCCAATTAGTGCGTCTATCATCGACCCTGTGCAACCTTGCTTGTTTTAAATCAGCACCGGAAAAGTCTGCATTGATAACAAGGGAATGAGAGAAATCTGAAAATGGCAACGTAGCCCCATTGAAAACAGCATCTTCGCAATCTGCAAAATTAAATGCAGCTCTATCCAGCTTCGCCTGAGTGAAATTACTATTTTTGATGGATGCTTTATTAAAACAAGCGCATCGTAAGTCGGCACCGGAAAAATTTGCTCCATTTATATTAGCTTGGGAAAAGTCTGCTGTTTTACAGGATGCGTTTATCAATAAGCACCCCTTTAAATTCGCCTCAGAAAAATCCACCTGATCACAAATCGCGCCGTTAAAATTAACACCTGCCAAATTAGCACCGGATAAATCAGAGTCTGTGAGCAGACATTCAGACAAATTCATGCCTGACAAATTAACCTTCTTCATATTGCAAAGCGTGAAGGAGCTATGACTAATTCTGGCCTGTGTTAAATCAACACCTTCAAAATCAGTACTACTAATTTTTG
>JAESUE010000364.1 GCA_016763235.1 Pseudomonadales bacterium | reverse complement strand
GGCGCCATCACGCCAGGAGAAGTGCTCGATATTAATACGCCCGCATTCGCCACCGCAGGTGAATTATCGCCCCCTATCGTGATTAAATTCACCAGTGCGACCACCTACGATGTGCTGGATAACAGTGATCCATCAAACCCGGTTCAACTGACACCCTCCATGCGCAACCGCGTATTTACGCCCGGTTTTGAAAACCAGATTTTCACCAATGCAGCAGGCGAAACATCCGTAAGCAGCACAGGTGCTGATATAGGCCTTGCTGTAGCGGGTAACTTAAACGGCTATTCCGCAGAAACCTTTAACTTTACCTACCGTGACCCTGAAACACTGGTGGTGAGCAAGCTCCCTGCCTACACCACCACGGCGAACGATTCTGCCGCAGATATTGCCGCACAACTCAATATCAATATTCCAGGGATAGAAGCATCGGCCTATACAGAAGCCACGGTATCAGGGGTCGGGGTTTTGGGGGGGGCCACCAGCGTGGATATTAACGGGCAGACAATCAACACGCCCACCATTACCGCGCTGGTAACGGGTATCAACAACGATGCCACCCTACAGGCCCAGGGCATTAGCGCAGAACTGGTCGGTTCAGAGGTCGTGATTCGTGACCCGTCAGGCAAAGATCTTCAATTTGCATTCGCAGGCGGTGGGGCCACATTGCAAGGCACCGCATTTGTTGCGGGAGACACCGCAACCGTTGGTGGCGAAGTGCAACTTGAAATGAATGAAGGCTATAGCCTTAGAACCACAGGTAATGGCGTGTTTACCGCCACCCCAGTCTCGACATCGACCTACACCGGCTATCAAGTGGCGATTAATGGCAAACCCCAAGCAGGGGATAGTTTCACCATTGATTTTAATAAAGAGGGGCTTTCGGATAATCGAAATTTACTAAAGATAATTGGATTGCAGTCGAAAGGAATAGTAGAAGGCGGAAAACTAAACTACGCAGATTCTTACGGGCAGTTGGTAGAAAACATCGGCGCCAAAACCAAAGAAGCAGGCATCGCAACGCAAACGCAAAAAAGCCTGCTCTTTCAAGCCGAGCAGCGTCGAGAATCTATTTCTGGCGTCAACCTTGATGAAGAGGCTTCAAACCTCGTAAAATTTGAAGTGGCCTATAACGCATCAGCACAAGTTATTGCCATCGCCAGAAGCCTGTTTGAAACCCTTATCGCCACCTTCCGTTAATCGGATGAGAGAAGAGTAACTTATGCGAATCTCAACCCAACAAATTTACACCACTGGTTTATCCGGCGTGCTCGACATACACGCGCAAGTGGCAGAAACACAAGAAAAAATCACCACCGGCAAGCGTGTTTTACGCCCCTCTGATGATCCAGTAGCGGCCGTGCGTATTCAGCAGGTGGGTATAAAAGTAGCGTCGTCAGAGCAATATAATGAAAACATCGGCACCGCCACCACAAAGCTCGCTGAGGAAGAAAACCTACTCGACGTTTCTGAAAATATTATTCAGCGTATACGAGAACGTGTTATTCAAGCAGAAAGTGGCGCATTGAATATGCAAGACCGCATCGCCATTGCTGCTGAAATTGAAGAACGCCTGGGTGAGCTATACAGCGTGACAAACAGCCGCGATGCCGCAGGGAAATATATTTTTGGTGGCTACAACGGAGAAACCCAGTCTTATGTACAACGCGAAGGCGGTGGGTATCAATACCAAGGAGACAGCGGGCAAAACCAAGTACAGTTTTCCTCAAATAGTTTTGTTAATTTAAACGACTCAGGGAAATCCATATATAGCGAAATAAAAATGGCCCAAGGGGCCTTCACAACACAAGCATCGCCATTAAACACCTCGCAACCTCCCGCAAAGATTACAGCGGGCCAAGTAACAGATCAGCTCGCTTTTGAAGGCGAAACAGGCGAACAATATCAGCTCACCTTTAACGCCATCACGAACGTTGTGCCGAATGGCCCAAACTATACCGTTACACGTATTTCTGATGGCGTTGTTATTGGCGACCCCGATCAGCCTTATGTTGCCGGCGAAAATATCGAAATTAACCGAGAAAGGTTTGAATTACCCTTAGCACCGGTAGCAGGGGACACCTTTGTTTCTTTTGATGGCTTGCAAGGCGAAGACTACCAAATCGAATTTGACACCCCGAATACCTACACCATTACTCGGCAATCCGATGGCACCGTCGTTGGTCTGCCAAGCCAGCCCTACACCAATAATGCCGACATCGAAATTAACGGCATGCGTTTTCAAATCATCGGCAGCCCAGAAACCGGTGACAGTTTTGATGTTAATTACTCAGACAGCATGGACATGCTCAGCATGGTCGAGCAAATTGTCCACGCCTTAAAAGACCCCAGCGACATACCAACCGGTGATTTCAGCAGCTTTGTTGCCTACACCCTCGATAACCTGCTAGCTGCAGAAACAAGTTTGCTTGAAGCCCGTGTAAAAATTGGCGCACGCATGAACGTGGGAGAATCATCCTCAGCCCTCAACGAAAATCTGATATATGAAGGCAAAAAGAATATATCAGAACTTCGTGATCTTGATTACGCAGAAGCCCTCAGCGACCTCGCATTTCAAACCTTTGTATTAGAAGCCGCACAAAATAGCTTCGTTAAAATCAGCCGGCTCTCCCTGTTTAATTTTATTCGTTAGACCGCATCCATACCGTAGGTTGGCGTAGAGCAAAGCGAAACCCAACAAGCCGTGGCATTAAACGTAAACCGCGCCACCCTGAAACGTGTTGGGTTTCACTGCGTTCTACACCAACCTACACCAGCGCTCATGCTTACCCGTAGGTTGGCGTAGAGCAAAGCGAAACCCAACAAGCCGTGGTATTAAAAGTAAACCGTGCCACCCTGAAAGATGTTGGGTTTCACTGCGTTCTACACCAACCTACACCAGCGCTCATGCTTACCCGTAGGTTGGCGTAGAGCAAAGCGAAACCCAACAAGCCGTGGGGTGTTTGATAATGCTGATGTTGAGCTTGGTGGGAATGCCGAAAGGCGCTACGCTTTTCCACCCTACAGGTCGGCGTATTTTTTCTTGTCGTGAACACTCGAATTTATAAATGTCGCTTTGGTATCATACTTTTGTGTAGGACACCCAGTATCTCTATGTGATTTTCGCAAATGAGATAGAAAACAACATGACTCTCATAGTCACTGCTGTAATAGCCTGTTTTGATCTCAGTTCGCCTACGTCCTAGTTTTGGGTTATCTCCCAGCAAAGCAAAGTGCTTACTAAGGGCATGGAGGTATTTATCACGCTGCTTTACCCCCCACTCGTTTTTCGTGTAGCGAGCAATTTCTTCTAAATCTTCTTTGGCTGCTTGACGGAGTTTATAATTTTTATCCATTTTACTGATGTGTTAGCTATCCATCTCTTTGATAAGATCATCCATTGAGAAATTCTCAATTAATGGGCTTGACTCAGCCAGTTCCAGCTTGGCTCTCAACGCTTCAATTTTTTTCTTATATTGTTGCTGTTCATTCCATAGCCGCAACGCTTCGCGCACTATTTCACTCGACGAATTATATAAACCGCTCTCTACATAACCTTTTACAAGACTTTCAAGTTCTGGCGTCAGTGACACATGCATTACCCTGCCCTCATTGATTTAATTTCCTCATATTAAGTTTCATGAGAAAGATTGTCAATCATTGGCATTCCGCGTTACGGCAAATTTACTCTTGCACTAAATTATTGACTTTATTGGGCCGTGTTAAATGTGCAAACCGCATATTTGCTGGTTTGTTGTTTAGCATGAATTCGCCGTGTCCTGCGTAGGCCAGAAAAGCGCAGCGCCTTCCACGCGGTGGGGTGTTTTGATATTGCAGATGTTGGGTATGGAGGAAATGCCGGAAGGCGCTGCACTCATGCTTACCCGTAGGTTGGCGTAGAGCAAAGCGAAACCCAACAAACCTCCCGCCGGCACAGACTTCGCTATCAAATAAACCTATAATCAGCGGCAAAACATCTACAAGCGGGAACAACCCCAATAATGCAATATCGTCGGGCAAATACCCCTGGTGCCTCCTATTTCTTCACCGTAAATTTGGCCAATCGTCGCAGCAAATTATTAACCACCTACACCGAAGAATTACGCAGCGCCTTTAAACAAACCCAAAAAAACCATCCCTTCGTTATAGAAGCCATCGTAATTCTCCCCGAACACCTGCATTGCATTTTGACCTTTCCCGAAAACGATGCCGATTTTGCAACGCGCTGGCGTTTAATCAAAAGCACCTTCTCTCGTGCGATACCTAAAACCGAAAGAATCTCGCAAAGCCGATTACAAAAATCAGAACGAGGGATATGGCAACGACGATATTGGGAGCACCTAATCAGGGATGAAAATGACTTTGAAAAGCACGTCAATTACATCCATTTTAACCCCGTAAAACACAGACATGTTTCAGCCCCCGTTGAATGGCCTCACTCAAGCATCCACCGCGCCATACGTGAAGGAATAACCCCCTCAAACTGGGCCGCAGAAAATGAAATTGATGGGAATTTCGGCGAACCACCAAGCTCAAAGTAACCCGTAGGTTGGCGTAGAGCAAAGCGAAACCCAACAAGCCGTGGCATTAAAGGTAAACCGTGCC
>JAESUE010000363.1 GCA_016763235.1 Pseudomonadales bacterium | reverse complement strand
TCGGCTAAAAATCGCTTGTATCGTTTTATCAATCGACCGCGTTGTAGCGGGGCTGGAAATTTCATTGGCGCAAAAACCCGGCGATACGTTCAACACCTTCCTGTAATCGCTCTACCGAGGTGGTATAGGCAAAACGTATGGTTTGCTGTGTGTTGTTCGCACCGAAATCAATGCCCGGTGTGACAGCCACACCGGCACTATCGAGTAATTGATGGCAAAAGGCATAGGCGTCGCTGGTAAACCCTTGTGCATCGGCATAAAGGTAAAATGCGCCCTCGGGGCAGTTAGGTATGCCGAAGCCTAATTCCCGTAGCGCGGGTAATAGGAAGTCACGGCGCTTTTTGAAGGCCAATCGGCGTGATTCCATTTCTTGCTTGGCAGGTGCATCAAATGCCGCCAAAGCCGCATACTGAGAAACGGTGGGAGGTGATATGAAATAATTCTGCGCGAGTTTTTCCAAACTCGGCACTAATTCCTGCGGCGTTATCATCCACCCTAATCGCCAACCTGTCATACCAAAGTATTTGGAGAAGCTGTTAATCACAATTGCATCAGGGCAACTCTCTAACGCCGTGTGTATGCGTTCGCCGTAGGTCAAACCGTGATAAATTTCATCAACAATCATCCAGCCATTATGCTTTCGTATAACCGCTTCCAGCTCAGAAAGGTGCTGTAAACTTAGTATCCCACCCGTAGGATTTGCTGGCGAAGCAAGCAATACGCCACAGCTTTTCGCCTGCCAATATTGCTCTATAAGGCTCGGTGTTACGGCGTAGTCATTGCTTGCATCCACCGGCACCATTACCGCTTCACCACCCACCAGCTGCAGAAAATGCCGATTGCAGGGGTAACCGGGGTCGGCCATCAGCACGCTTTCTCCAGGGTTCACCAATAGTGCAGCAGTCAATAATAAGGCACCTGATGCTCCGGCGGTGACGACAACCTGTTTTGGGCTGACGGAAACACTGTAGGTAAGGAAATAGTGCTCGGCAATTTTCTCTCGCAACTCAGGCAAACCCAAGGCAGGCGTGTAGTGTGTTTTGCCTTCGGACAAGGCCTGTTTAGCCGCTGCTACAATGGGCGCTGGCGTTGGGAAGTCTGGTTCCCCCACTTCCATATGAATAATATCTCGGCCATTCTGCTCAAGCTGTTTGGCTTTTGTCAGTATTTCCATCACTCGAAAAGGAGAAACCCGATCTACCCGTTCAGCCCAGGGTCGAGTCAGTTGTCTTTTTGTCAATTGCGCGCAGCCTCTTTCACTTCTATTTTGCTCTATAAGCAGTTGGAGGATAATAACGCAGCAAGGGATAAAATAGTCCACACCGCCCAATCAAGAATTGACGTTTTGGCTCCAGCAGCTAAAATAAACCTCGAAAATACAGTTCAAACTTGCCAAACCCCCAAGACGCTGGTATAGATGCACGCCACCAAACTTGGATGTCAATGAGGCTCAGTCATGGCGACAAAAAAAACGTCTCCCGAAAAAAATCAATACAGCTCTTTCACCCCCTACAAAGAAAAAAAGAAAGAAGAATATATGGGTGAACCACAGCGTGCGCACTTTAAGGCGATTTTGGAAAGCTGGCGTGATGAGTTGATGATAGAAGTAGATCGTACCGTGGTCCATATGAAAGACGATGCGGGAAGCCTGCCCGATCCCAACGACCGCGCTTCCCAGGAAGAAGAGTTCAGCCTCGAGTTACGCACCCGCGACCGTGAGCGTAAACTGATCAAGAAAATTGAAAAAACCCTCGTTAACTTAAATAACGATGATTATGGCTATTGTGAGACCTGCGGTATCGACATCGGCATTAAGCGCTTAGAAGCCCGTCCTACGGCAACCCAATGCGTCGACTGTAAAACATTGGACGAAATCAAGGAAAGGCAAACAATAGGCTAAACAAGCCAACTAGGTGCATTCGATAAAAACGCGCCTCCGGGATGAGAGATGCCCCGCTCAATAACACCGTATCGTGGTCGCTTTGCACCCTCTCCCACTGGCCCCTTGCATTTTGGTTCTCTTGTTGCTGCACTTGGCAGCTATTTAGATGCGCGCCAAAATAAGGGGGCATGGCTACTCCGTATTGAGAATACAGACCCTCCGCGAGAACAAAAAGGTGCTAGCGCTCTTATTCTGAAAACCCTTGAGGCTTACCACCTCTTCTGGGATGAGGCTGTGCTTTATCAAAGCCAGCGCCAGGCAATCTATGAAGATCACTGCCAACAGCTTCTCAGTAACGACCTCGCTTTCTATTGCAGCTGTAGCCGTTCCCAACTAGGGGGTTCCGGGGAAATCTATCCAGGTTATTGCCGCCACCATAAAACTCCCCATAAAAGTGAGACTGCCATTCGCTTTAAGGTCACAGCAGAGAGCGTGTGCTTTCAAGATCAAATCCAAGGACCATACTGTCAACATTTACACCGTGAAGTCGGTGATTTTATTATCAAAAGAAAGGATAAACTTTACGCCTACCAGCTTGCAGTTGTGTGCGATGACCATCTTCAAGGCATCACACACATTGTGCGTGGAATGGATTTGCTCGATAACACACCGCGCCAAATTGCGCTTTATCATGCCTTTGCTTACAGCGCCCCCATTTATAGCCATTTACCCCTAATCGTCAACAATGACGGGGGGAAACTCAGCAAACAAAATCTTGCCGAGCCTATTTCTTTAACAGCGACTCGCGCCACCCTTTTATACGCACTTGCTGCGCTAAAACTGCAGCCGCCAGCAGAGCTACAAACAAACAGCCTTGACGACATCTTGCTCTGGGCTAACAATAACTGGGATAAATCAAAGCTTTCCAATATTCAACATAGCATCTGCCCAACGCAGATTCCCCAATAAGGGCTTTTTGCACAAGAAAAGGATCTTCCCATGTATATTGATCGACTGCTTATTCTTCTTATCGCGGGTGCGTATCTGATCACGCCCATAGTGACCCACTGGTGGACAGAAGGCGGCACCTCTTGGTATCGCCCCTACCTCATTTGGGCCGGCCTCATTGTTACATCATTTTGGATTACTCGTAGTCGAGACATCGATGAATTTTAGTGTCGCAGAACTCAGCCTGGTAGGAGCGACTTATCTGCTGACGCTGTTCCTTATCGCCTACGCCACCGAAAAGGGCATCATCCCCCACAGAATCAGCCGTCACCCCAGTATTTATATCCTTTCACTCGGGGTTTATTGCAGTGCATGGGCCGTTTATGGCAGCGTGGGTTTTGCTTATGAGAACGGCTACAACTTCCTTTCCTATTATTTAGGCATTGCTGGGGCATTTCTCATTGCCCCCATCACTTTGGCACCTTTTTTACGACTGGCCCATACCTATAAACTTAACTCCCTGCCCGACCTCTTTGCTTTTCGATATAGAAGTAAACTAGCCGGTGCCAGCGCTGCATTCTTTCTCACGCTTGGCCTGATACCTCTGCTGGCATTGCAAATACAGGCAGTCGCGCAGTCCGTATCGCTGCTGAATAACAGCCTCAATGAAAACACCATTGCCTTGGCATTTTGCATTCTGATCATGCTGTTCACCTCCATGTATGGTGGACACAGCAAAGGCGGTCGCAGTAAAAAGCACGAAGGCTTAGTGGCTGCCATTGCCTTCGAAACCATCGTAAAGGTCATTGTCATGCTAATAGTCGGCGCTTATGCCGTATTCAGTGTATTCGATGGCCCTCAGGACCTTCAGAACTGGTTAGACAGCAACCCGGCTGCATTGGAAATGCTTTATGAGCCGCTCGATAACGGCCCTTGGCGCAGCCTTATTCTGACGTTTTTCGCCGCCGCTATTGTAATGCCCCACATGTATCAGATGACATTTACTGAAAGCACTAATCCCCGCTCGTTACTGCCTGCCAGCTGGGGATTCCCCCTTATTCTATTTTTAATCGCCCTCTGCATTCCGCCCATTCTTTGGGCCGGTATTAAGTTACAAACCCCCGGTCCACCCGAATATTACACCTTAGCCATTACCCTTGCTGGTGACTCACGCCTTACCCCCCTTATTGCGTTTGTCGGCGGCCTGAGCGCTTCCAGCGGGATAATCATTGTTGTCACGCTAGCCCTGTCCGAAATGTGCCTGAACCATCTGGCTATCCCAATGTATAAACCCTCAATGGGCCGCTTTTCCATTGGCTGGGTGAAATTCAGTAAACGGCTACTGATGGCCGCCATCATATTGGCAAGTTTTGGTTTTTATGTTGCACTCGAAAATCGCCTGGATTTATCCCAACTCGGTACCATTTCCTATACCGCGACCCTTAATTTTGTTCCCGGGATTTTGGGGCTTCTGTTTTGGAATAAAGCCAACCGACAAGGTGTTATCAGCGGCTTAGCCGTTGGTTTTGTACTTTGGCTTATCCACTTTTTTTGGCCTGCTGCAACCCATACCCAAGCATCCACAACCCTGGCGATTACCCTGGCCGATATATTCGACGAGGATATCGTCTATATGGGTGGGTTTATTGTGATTGCAGGTAACGCGATCACCTTTATTGTTGTCTCGTTATTAACACGCACCAGCGAAGAAGAGCAACGCGCTGCCGAAATATGTGCGTTAGATACCCGCCAACAATCCAGCCAATGGGAGCTTTCGGTGAGCTCTGCTTCAGATTTTACGCCCTGCCTCACACCTCAAATTGGCGCACTAATGGCGCAAAGGGAAGTGGAGCAAGCACTTTCCGAACTCAAGCTCGACCCCGACGAACAACGCGCTTATGCCCTGATACGCCTCAGAGATCGTGTTGAAACAAACCTTTCTAGCTTCCTTGGCCCGTCCATTGCCCAAGATATTATGGATCAAACGATTCCCTATAAACAAAAGTCAGAATCAGGAAAATCCGAAGATATTCATCGAATGGAAAGCCGCATGGAAGCTTATCGTCATAAACTTTCAGGGCTGGCTGCCGAGCTCGATAGCCTGCGTCGTTTTCATCGACAAACTCTGGAAGATCTGCCCATTGGTATGTTTTCCATCAGCGAGGATGAAAAAATACAAGCGTGGAATAAAGCAATGGAAGCACTCACCGGTCACAGTAGTGAGCAGCTCATCGGCATGCGAATCAACAGTATGAAGCAACCCTGGAAAACATTCCTCATCGATTTTATTCGCGGAGAATCCGACTATTCACCCCAGGCAACAATAAATATAGATGAAAAGACCCTCGAATTAAGCTTACACAAAGCCGCCATTGGCAAGCAAAACGCCGCTGAAACCTCCAGCCAAGTTATTGTTGTCGAAGACTTAACAGAACTGCGACTCCTTGAATCGGAATTAACCCATAGCGAGCGCCTCGCCTCCATCGGACGTTTGGCCGCCGGCGTTGCACATGAGGTCGGAAACCCCGTAACAGGTATTGCCTGCCTTGCTCAGAACATTCAATACGATACAGAAAATAAAGATCTTCTAGACACTGCCGACCAGATACTGGAACAAACCAATCGTATTACCCGCATCGTGCAATCATTGGTAAATTTCAGCCACAGTGGCGAAGTCAGCCATGCAGAACACTGCCCGGTGAATATGCACGAGTGCGTCACAGAGGCCATTGACCTGCTGCGCCTCGGCGCATCCGGAAAATCATACGATTACCACAACGACCTACCAGACAACCTTCAGGTTATGGGAGACGCCCAGCGCCTGCTTCAAGTTTTCGTCAACCTACTGGGCAATGCACAGGATGCCTCCAGCCACGCCAGCAAAATCAATATTTACAGCGAGGGAGACAGCCACTCAGTAATAATCCACGTAGAGGATGAAGGCGAAGGCATACCTGACGCCTTGCAAGATCAAATCTTCGAACCCTTTGTTACCACCAAAGATCCAGGCGAAGGAACGGGGCTTGGCTTATCACTGGTATACAGCATTATCGAAGACCACTACGGCCATATTTCTGTCACCAGCCCCGTTAACCCTGAAACAGGGAAAGGCAACCGCTTCTCCATTACGCTGCCAGCAAGCGAGCAACTCAACCTCCCGTAAGCGCTTTAGCGTATTTGAGTCATTCGTAACTATTCCGCGAACCCTGTAACGGTTCAAATTTGAGCAGAACAAAGCGAAAAGTGTTCGTTTATAAGGTTAACTAGTTATTTTTTAACGCTATTATGCGCGAGCTTGGACGTGAGCGGAATAATTACTCTCGTATTTGAGTCATTCCAGCCTTATATTGAATCTGTTACATTGGAATCTTGGCGGGCTACTGAAAAAACTCCGGCCAAGTACAAAATAATGCAAAAGCCACCCGGCAGGATCCTATCGCTGATCACACAAGTTGAATTATGCATCAAGTATTAATAGTCGAAGATGAAAAAGTGATACGCAAAGCGCTTGAGCGCCTTCTATCTCGCAATGGATATAAAGTCACCACGGCAGGAAGCGTCGACGAAGCAGAGTCCAACGATTTATCACTGTTCGACCTGATAATTAGTGATTTACGCCTTCCTGGCCGACAAGGTACCGACCTCATTAGTTTGGCAGAAAAAACGCCGGTTTTAATTATGACCAGCTATTCCGGCCTGAAGTCAGCGGTGGCAGCCATGCGCCAGGGTGCTGTCGATTACATCGCCAAGCCCTTTGACCATGAAGAAATGCTTGCCGCAATCGCTAACATCATTGCCGAGACGCCTGGCAAAAAGCCTTCCTCCACCGACAAAAATGACACTTTGCAAAGCGCCCCTGCACCGACAAAAGCCGAAGAACCTGTTGGCTCCGCCATTATTGGTCAATGCGAAGCGATGCAACACCTCTTTAAACAGATTAAAAAAGTAGCGCCCACCGGTACGACCGTACTTATTTTAGGGGAGTCAGGCACGGGTAAAGAGCTGGTGGCAAAAGAAATCCACCACCACAGCCCACGTAGAAATGGCCCCTTAATTTCAGTTAACTGTGCAGCCATTCCTGAAACATTAATCGAATCCGAACTTTTCGGTCATGAAAAAGGGGCGTTCACTGGTGCCACATCTCGAAGAGAGGGGCTCGTAGAGGCAGCGAATGGTGGTTCTCTGTTTTTAGACGAAATAGGCGAGCTGCCCCTCGAAGCCCAAGCGCGCCTACTTCGGCTATTACAGGAAAAAGAGGTCAGGCGTGTTGGCGCTGTGAACGTTCAAAAAGTAGACGTTCGCGTTATCGCGGCAACCCATCGCAATCTTAAAGAGCTGTCTGAAACCGGAGAGTTTCGTCAAGATCTCTACTACCGCCTAAACGTCGTATCACTAAAGCTGCCACCTCTGCGAGCACGGCGCGATGATATTATGGAGCTTGCCCAATTTTTCCTTAAACGATGCTGCGACAAAATGGGTTTGAACCTTAAATACTTCGCTCCCAGCTGCACCCAACTGATGTGTGACTACCACTGGCCAGGAAATGTTCGCGAGCTAGAAAATGCCATTGAGCGCGCAGTCATTCTCAGTGACGCTGATACCATTTCAAAAAGTGAGCTGGGGTTAGAGGAAGACGGGCTCCCCTCATTCGCCCCAGAAAGCCCACCCCCTTTGGCTCAAGACAATGACAGTGAACCCGATGATGCAGAAGAATCTCTAGAGGACTACTTCCAAAGGTTTGTTTTGGAAAATCAGGACAATATGACGGAAACAGAACTTGCGCAAAAACTGGGAATCAGCCGTAAAAATCTGTGGGAAAGACGCAAACGCTTTGGTATTCCTCGAAAAAAAGGCGGGCAGAAGTAAAATAAAAGGTCGTAGCGAAAACCCATTTACATAAAAAGTGGCCAGCACTTTATGCTATCTGTTACCTAGCACTTGTTACCTGTTACCTATGTACCCAAAGGTAACAGTTTTATCAGCCCCTGTTGGTAACAACCCCCAGTGGTCACTTTTAGCAAAGAACCATCATTCTCGTGTATGTCACTGTATTTACTACAATAATAACTACGCGTAAATTCTTGGCACGCTAAGTGCTATCTGTAATGTGTAAGACATAATAAAAACAACAACAAAAATAGAATAACAAAAATGATAGTGGGTAAGCGTATATCGACCATATACCCTTACCTTCTTAAATTTACGGACCATAATAAAAATAATATTCCGTACAAAATGTCAAAGGCGCTAATAGTCATCACAACTAATATAAAAATAAAGTGATGCACTGTTAGCGCCTTTCTTATTTGTCAAAACAAAACCTTAGCTCAAAGGAATAATCTAAATTCCATACTCATACCCGCTGCACATTTAGTTATCAACCAAGGTCTTTTGACTTTTCCCCTGCTTTTCTCTCTAATAGCCATCCATTGCACCTAAATTAACCATCGAGCCCTACTCTGTGCTGCGAAAACTGATTCAACGTTTAACTCCAACAAAAAAAGGCCACCACAAAAAAACAATGCCTTCTGGCCCTCAAATTATCCCCCGCGACCAACACTGCATCTCCCGCAACAATATTAGCGAGAGCGCACTCAAGGTACTTTACCGTCTGAAAAACGCCGGCTTTGAAGCCTATTTGGTGGGCGGAGGCGTGCGCGACCTTCTGCTAGACGGCCACCCTAAAGATTTTGACATCGCCACTAGCGCTCACCCCGAAGAAGTGAATGCACTATTCAGAAACTCCCGTTTGATTGGACGTCGCTTTCGCTTAGTGCACGTTTTATTCGGCCGCGAAATGATTGAAGTAGCAACCTTCCGCGCCGCGCCACAAGAACCCGGCCATGCCCAGCATCAACAGTCAGAAACAGGGCAGCTATTAAAAGATAACGTCTACGGTAACCTCGATGAAGATGCCTTAAGGCGTGATTTCACTATCAACGCCCTTTATTACTCCATCGAAGATTTTACCGTTCGGGATTTCGCCAACGGCCTCGATGACTTGGAAAAACGCCAGATTCAGTTGATTGGAGACCCAGAATCCCGATACCGGGAAGACCCCGTACGCATGCTTCGCGCCATACGCTTTGCCGCCAAACTGAATTTTGATATCGCTGCAGAAACTGCCGCCCCCATACATAAACTAGGCAACTTGCTCGATCATATTCCCAACGCGCGCCTGTTTGATGAAAGCCAGAAAATATTTACCAGCGGTTACGCAGAGGCCAGCTGGAACCTACTCCAGCACTACAATTTGGCCACCCACCTCTTCCCTTTTATCCCCTCCCCACCGGGTGAGCATGCGACGCAATTAATTATTCAGGCCATGCGCAACACCGATGAACGAATACAGGCAGGTAAACACATCGCCCCATCTTTTCTTTTTGCTGTGTTACTTTGGCACCCCGTTCGTGAAGAAATGGAAAAACTGCAAGATCAGGGTTTACCGCCGATGCAAGCCCTGCAGAAAGCAGCCCACTGCATCATCGAACAGCAAATTCAGCGCATCGCCGTACCACGTCGTTTCACCATTGCGATGCGAGAAATGTGGGATTTACAATTTAAACTTGCCCGCCGTAATGGTAATCGCGCAGAAAGACTTTATAGCCACCCCCGCTTCCGTGCAGCCTATGATTTCTTGCTACTCCGCGAACAGTCCGGTGAAATAGAGCCCGGCCTCGGTGAATGGTGGACAACTTACCAAGAAGCCGATGAAACCGAGCGGCAAAAGATGGTCACAGAATTAGCGCCCCATGCCCCTGGTCGAAAAAAACGACGCCGACGCCCCAAAACGAAACCTAGCAACCCGCAAGACTAAAAAATAGCGCAGTAAAAGACACGCGGGAAAAGGCGAGAAACACATCATGGGCGAACAACACACACACCGCGCCGAAGCCTATATAGGCCTTGGCGCCAACCTCGACAAACCGCTACAACAGTTAGAATCCGCACTGGAACAGCTCAAAAAAATACCCGAAATATCCCTACAAGGCTGCTCAAGTTTTTATCGTAGCGCAGCGCTCGGCCCAAAAGATCAAAACGATTACATTAACGCCGTTGGCTACCTGAGAACCTCCCTTTCCCCTTTAGAATTGCTGCACCAGTGCCAACATATTGAAAACCAGCATGGCCGAGTTCGCAGCGGCGAACGTTGGGGGCCTAGAGTACTTGATCTTGATATCTTGCTTTACCGCCCCTTCTCCACTGAGGCCACAAGCCCTGCCCCATGGTTAGTCCGAAACAGCCCCGAACTTTCCTTACCTCACCCCGAAATCCAAAACCGCTCATTCGTGGTGCTTCCTCTGCTCGAATTAAACCCCCACTTAGAAATAGAAATCGGCATACCACTGAGTCATCTTCGGCAAGAACTTTCTAACCAAACCCTACAAAAACTGCCTGTCACTATTGAGCCAAGACTGTAACTGTTCAGCTTGCGTTCAAATTTGAGCAGAACAAGGCGAAAAATGTCAATTTATACGTATAAATGATCATTTTTTAACACCGTTATGCGCGAATTTGAGCGTGAGCTGAGTAGTTACAACAAAATACCGCATCACTTCCTGTACACTCAGCCCATCATTGCCTGCGAAACACCTACAACGAGTGATAAAAAATGAGCCCAAAAGCCACTCTCAATACGCTGCGTCAACTTAAAGCACAGCGGGAAAAATTCTCCTGCCTCACGGCGTATGACGCCTGCTTTAGTCACTTTATTTCCGCAGCCGGCGTCGAAGTCATGCTGGTGGGCGACTCGCTAGGCATGGTGCTTCAGGGCTGCGACAGCACCATACCCGTCAGCATTAACGATATGGTCTATCACACAGCTTGCGTGGCTCGCGGCAACAAAAGCTCTTTGATCATGGCTGACATGCCTTTTATGACCTACGGCTCCCCCGACCAAACACTAAAAAATGCAGCCAAACTCATGCAAGCGGGGGCCGAACTAGTAAAGCTAGAGGGCGGCGAATGGCTCAATGACTCCGTAAGCCGACTCAGTGACTGCGGTATTCCCAGCTGTGTCCACCTTGGCCTTACCCCTCAGTCTGTACATAAATTTGGTGGTTACAAAGTACAAGGCCGCTCCCCCGAAGCCGCTGCACAGTTACTGCGTGAAGCACTGGCCGCCCAAGAAGCCGGTGCCGCAATGTTACTGCTGGAATGCGTGCCTAGCTCTGTAGGCAAAGTCGTAACAGAAAAAGTAGATATCCCCGTAATTGGCATTGGTGCAGGCCCCGATACAGATGGGCAAGTGCTGGTGCTCCACGATATGCTGGGGCTAACGCCTAATAAGCCGGCCAAATTCGTTAAGAACTTCTTATCGGAAAACGGCGGCAGTATCCAGGCAGCCATTTCCGCTTACCATCACGCGGTAAAAAATGGCTATTTCCCCAGCGAAGAACATGGATTCAGTTAATGAAAACTCTGAACACCATTAATGCCATTCGAAAAGAGTTACACCCACTTAGACTGGCAAATAAACGCATCGCTCTCGTCCCCACCATGGGGAACCTTCATGCTGGGCACATCTCCTTGGTTAAAGAAGCCCTCAAGCATGCAGATGTAGTGGTCAGCACTATCTTTGTTAACCCCATGCAATTTGGCCCTAACGAAGACCTAGACAGTTATCCGCGCACGCTTGAAGCCGATAAGGAAAAACTAGCACATGCCGGCAACCACTTTCTGCTAACCCCCTCCGTCAAGGAGATCTACCCTAACGGCCTGAATCAAACCACCGTACACGTGCCAGGGTGTACCGAATGTCTTTGCGGCGAGAAACGCCCCGGCCACTTTGACGGCGTGACAACCGTCGTTACAAAACTCTTCAACATGATACAGCCAGACGTGGCGATTTTTGGCCAAAAAGATTTTCAACAACTCACCACCATCCGAAAAATGGTGGTAGACCTTTGTTTTCCTATTAAGATTATTGGCGTTGAAACATGCCGTGAAGCCGACAATCTAGCGATGAGTTCTCGTAACGGGTATTTAAATACCCGTGAGCGTAATACAGCACCAAAACTTTACCACGCGCTCAAACAGATAAAATCGGCACTGCTTTCTGCTGAAAAAGATCACGCCACATTGCTTCGAAATACACGACAATCACTTGATGAAACGGGCTTTTCTACCGATTACCTGGAAATCAGGGATGCAGACACATTGGCCAAGCCTGGCGCCAATAGCACTCGCCTTGTCATACTTGGTGCAGCCTTTTTAGGTAAAACCCGTCTTATTGATAACCTCACCTTAGAGTTGAACCAATAATAAGTTTAAGGCATACTTGCCGGCCATTATGCTGAAACAGCCCGAAAAGCTGTTAAATTCAGTATAAAGCAACGTATAATATCGCAAGTCAGCACGCATAATTCACGAAAAAAAGGGGGTGGCTAGCTATGCAAAGCACTATGCTGAAAGCCAAATTGCATCAAGCCCAAGTAACCCACGCGGAGCTTGAGTATGAAGGATCATGCGCCATTGATGGCGATATGCTCGATATGGCCGGTATCCGGGAATACGAACAGATCCAGATCTACAACTTAAATAATGGCGAACGCTTCACCACCTATGCTATTCGCGGTGAAAGTGGCTCCAGAATGATCTCGGTAAACGGCGCAGCTGCTCATAAGGCAGCCGTTGGTGATCGCGTGATTATTTGTGCTTATGCAGAGTACAGCGCAGCAGAGCTGATTAATTTCAAACCACGGCTGATTTATCTTGGCCCAGGCAATGAAATTACACGCGCCAGTAACGCAATACCCGTACAAGTCGCTTAAGCGTCTGTAACGATAGGACTCCCCTCTGCCGCTGGTTACATGCCAAGCAAGATAGAGGGTTAAGCTGAAAAAATTCAGCCAAAGGCGCTGCACATAATTGTGCGGCGTTTTTTTATTATTATTTTTCAAAATATTTAATCCCTCTCAACTACTATTCAAAGTAGTACAGACTATCAATTTCGTCAAAATTCATACGCTTGAAACTCTATTTCTCTGTTTAAGCCTTTTAATCCACGTTATGCTAGATATCGAGTAACTACTCAGCGAACCTTGTAATTGTTCAGATTGCATTCAAATTTGAGCGATAGCTGACTAGCTACGCTATCGATTAGGCCTTACTTTTTCAAGGAGAGACACTCTAATGCCAACTCGTCTTTCAAGTGCAATTTCATGGAAAAAACTCCACCAGCACCAAAAAGAGATTGCAAAAACAACCCTTTCCACGCTCTTCTCCAGCAACACCCAGCGAGCGCAACATTTCTCAATGGACGCTGCTGGGCTTCACCTTGATTACTCGAAAAACCTAATCACCGAGGATACGCTGAAGTTATTCAGCGCGCTTGCAGAAGAACAGGGCTTTGAGGCCGCCCGCAAATCCTTACGCCAAGGAGAGCGGCTCAACCATACGGAAAACCGCCCTGCCTTACACACGGCCCTCAGGGATAGCCGCTGCACATCCATTGATATAGACGGTATCAACATCATCACCGAAATCAACAATGCCAAAAATAAAATGGCCGATTTCGTCAACCGATTACACCAGGGCGACACACTGGGTGGCAGCGGAGAGAAAATATCCGATATCGTGAATATCGGCATTGGCGGCTC
>JAESUE010000362.1 GCA_016763235.1 Pseudomonadales bacterium | reverse complement strand
TTTATAAGTATAAATAATCACTTTTTAACGCTGTTATGCACGAATTTGAGCGTGAGCTGAGCAGTTACCAACGTTCTCACACAGACCTACACTGTATACCCCTCAGCAAAAACACCTGATTACATTTTTTTTGACACTTTTCAAATCCACCTTGGTCGAACTTTAGCAACCCAAAATCATTAAGCGACTTTCAATACTTCTACCCGAATAAAGAAACTTATTTTTTGATTACTGAAAATTTTGCTATATTGCCAGTGGGTATTATAAATACATCATTAAAAGTCAGCCCACCAAAAATAAACCACAAGGAAACATCATGAAATCAATTAATTCTCGCAAAGTTTTGCTCGCTACTCTTGGAACCGTCATGGTATCCAGCGTCGCTATTTCTACAAACGCGCAAGCTGAAGCGAACCCTTTTGGCGCTACAGAGCTATCAAGTGGTTATATGCAGGTGGCTGAAGGCAGTTGTGGCGAAGGAATGAAAAAAGCCAAAGGTGAAGGCAAGTGCGGCGAAGGCATGAAAAAAGCGAAAGGCGAAGGCAAGTGCGGCGAAAGCATGAAAAAGGCCAAAGGCGAAGGCAAATGCGGTGAAGGCATGGAAAAAGCTAAAGGTGAAGGAAAATGCGGCGAAGGCATGGAAAAAGCCAAAGGTGAAGGCAAATGCGGCGAAAGCATGAAAAAAGCCAGTGGTGAAGGCAAGAAAAAAGCGAAAGGCGAAGGCAAGTGCGGTGAAGGTAAGTGCGGCGAAGGAATGAAGTAAACTCGCCCTCCTAAGCTAAATGGGCTGCTAACAACCAGCCCGTTTAGCTACCAAAAGAGCAAGCCAAACCCTCACTCCCATCGCATAGAAAACGTTATAGGCGGTACGCATGAAAACACCCTCTGCATTCCAGGGAGCGGGCTTGGGGCTCAGGCGCTCAATCATCGATTCCCTCTATGAAAATATTCCAAATGCCATCGATTTTTTTGAAGTCGCACCAGAAAACTGGATCAATATAGGTGGCCGCTTAGGTAAGCAGTTGCGTAGCATCAGCGAACAAGTTCCACTCATTACCCATGGTTTATCTCTCTCAGTGGGGGGTGTTCACCCGCTGGATAAAGACCTCATCCTCAACATCAAAAAATTTCTCGATACCCATCAAGCCCCGCTGTATAGCGAACATCTCAGCTACAGCAACGACGGAGGCCAGCTTTACGACTTACTTCCCCTGCCTTTTACCGAAGAAGCCGTTCATCATGTTGCCAGCCGTATCACCCAGGTGCAAGATATACTAGGTCGACGCATGGCGATAGAAAATGTTTCTTATTACGTCGTCCCTGAAAAAGCCATGAGCGAAGCAGAGTTTATCAACGCGGTGGTCAAAGAGGCCGACTGCGACTTGCTTCTGGATATCAACAACGTCTATGTAAACAGCAAAAACCATCAATACGACCCAGAAGAATTTATACGCCAAATGCCTGCCGAACGAGTCGCCTATATACATATGGCAGGCCATTACGTTGAAGACGATGGTTTCATCGTCGATACCCACGGCGCAGATGTTATCGACCCCGTATGGAAGCTACTCGCCTTTACCTACGGATTAATTGGCAGCCTCCCCACATTGCTGGAAAGGGATTTTAACCTGCCAGAAATGGAGCAACTGCTCTCAGAAATAAATCAAATCAAAGACCTTCAAAAATCTCAGGAGTTTCCCCATGGACGCAGCGCCCATTCGGCCAACTAAAAGTCCACTTGCTCAAACTCAAGAAGATTTCACTCGCTTTCTGAGAAATCCAACAGAAGTGGCAATTCCAAAGGGGCTTGACCCACGACGTATGCGTGTTTATCAAGGCCTGGTTTACGAAAATATTCTCTCGCTGCTTAGCGGGTTTTTTCCTGTCATAGATAGCCTGTTTAGTGAAGAAAAATGGCGCGCACTTATTGCCGAATTTATTCGTGATTTCAAAGCAGAAACGCCCTACTTTCCAAAGCTCGGAGAAGAATTTATTTATTTCTTATCTGAGCGTAAGACACTGGAAGATGAACCCCCGTTTTTATTAGAGCTGGCACATTATGAATCGATAGAACTTGCGCTTTATATAAGTAAAGAAAACCACGCTACTCCTATTGCTGAAGGGTTTATCCATAACGCGGGCTTATCACTTTCGCCATTAGCAACGCCTCTTTCCTACCACTATCCCGTGCATCAAATTTGCGCAAACTTTCAGCCCCAAGAGCCCCCAGAAAAAGCCAGCTACTTACTGGTTTTTAGAGACAATCAAGATGAAGTCCGTTTTTTCGAACTTCCGCTTTCCAGCTACCAATTACTTTGCCAAATAAACCAAAATCCTGGCTTATTAGCAAAAGAATACCTACAAAACCTTTGCCCAGAAAACCACCCTGAGCCAAATGGTTTTCTACAACAGGGAATGGCTTTAATTTCGACGTTTTATGATAAGGGAGTGTTGATCCAAAGCTAACATCGAAAATTACAGCCAAGCTAAATCACCATGCAAAACAATGCTTCTACAAATTGAATGCCGTTGAAATAAAGGATTATCATGCTAAACCTCGCCAACAAAACTCAGGATCTACTCGATTACAGCCGACGCATAGACTTCCTGGCTCCCTTGATGCTGCGGCTTTATCTGGCGCCTATTTTCTGGATGGCAGGCACACAAAAATTAATGGCATTTGAAAGCACCGCAGAATGGTTTGGAAATGCAGAATGGGGCTTGGGAATGCCATTTCCAGAATTAATGGCAGCATTAGCAATAGGCTCGGAAATAGGTGGAGCCATTCTTTTAACCCTCGGGCTGGCAACACGTTGGATTTGTATCCCTTTATTGTTCACCATGTTTATCGCTGCTGTTTCCGTACACATGAAAAATGGATGGTTAGCTATTGCGTCAAGTGATGGTGTTTTTTCTACCGAACGCACAGTGGACGCCATTGAACGCCTCGACATTGCAAAATCTATCCTGCAAGAACATGGTAACTATGACTGGCTCACAGAAAATGGCCCAATCGTCATTTTAAATAACGGCATCGAGTTCGCTACCACCTATTTCTTCATGCTGTTGGCTCTATTTTTTACCGGTGCAGGACGCTACCTCAGCCTCGACTATTGGATTTCAAAACGCTTCCGCAGCCAATAATATATAAAATCGTGGACAAAAATCATGCTGATAAAAATACATAACGCTTCCGATTGCAAAGAAAGCGAGGTCACCGATGAACATATTTATCACTCACGACGAAGCTTTATCAGCCACTCGGCACCGGCGCTGGCCGCCAGCACCTTAGCGCCAGGATTATTACTCTCAGCGTGTGATGCAAAAACGGCAAGCGATACG
>JAESUE010000361.1 GCA_016763235.1 Pseudomonadales bacterium | reverse complement strand
GATCCTTTGACGGATTTAGAAATAGCATATTATTTTATTGCGGCGGATTGGAAATGGCTCCATGAGCTCCACACAAATCTACGAAGAGCCAACAAAGTAGATGTTCCGTATCGAGATAAAACTGGCATGGGTTTCTTTGTACCTATTTACCCCAAATTTCAAACTAATCGTGGTAAAACTGGTGGTCGCCTTGGTATTCATCCAGATGGCAATAAGCCTGGAACTTTAGGGTGTATTGGGATTACAGACTCTAATGCACGAAGCTTTCATAATGCAGTGAAGCAAACAGCGCCAAGTGCGTTACTAACCTTGCAAGTAAAATAGGAATTAATATGCATAAATTAATTGTATTATTTGGTTTTCTGCTAATTACGGCATGTACAGCTCAAATTTCTATAAATGAGGTTTTATTTTATGACTCTCAAGGAATTGAGTATAAATTTTCAAGTGCGGGAAAAACAATACAGAAAAATTACAACCTGGATTCCATGCCAGTAATAATCGTATTAGCCACAAGTGATGTTAAGTTGCCTTTGTTTATATCTCAGTTGAGTAATGTAAATATTTTTAACGCTGAAGAATATGAGTATTTATTGGTAACAGCCAATACAAGAAGCGTTGACAGTTCTGGTTATTACACAAGTACTGAACAAGCTGAGTTAATATTAAAAGGGAAGGAATTTAAAATAGTTATTTTTAATTCTCAGGGTAATATGATTGTTGAGTCAACTAACCTTATCAGTGCGAACGGGCTAAAAACGCATTTAACAAAGCCCTCAATTTGACCACCTTACGCTGCGCTTCAGGCGGAAAATAATATTAATGATTAAAAAACTAGAACAGGCACTACCAAAAGTTGTATATCGGTAAGAATTACAGGGAATTGACTCCTGTTAATGACAGGTTAGTTTTCTTCGTGCAGGTTCACTGGTAAGTATTTTGAGTAATGCTGAAAATCTTTATCATTAGTATATATCTTCATTTTTAGTCGTGCTGAAACTGCGCATATAAGAAAGTCAGCGTGAGAACCTTGGATGCCATTTTTTCTGCAAAGGTTAGAGTATTCAGCAGCAATTTCATAATCGGTATCAATTGTCAGCTCATTGGGAAAGTATCTTAGTTTGTCCCTCAATTTTATATAGCTTTGAGTGTCGCTATATCCAGATAAGACTTCTTGTCTGATTAAGCCAATAATTTTAGCTCTATTTTCATCAATGAGGTTACCAATTTCTTTGGCTGCCCTGGTTTCGGTAACGCCTTTTCTTCTAAAGGCAAGAGACCACATGCACGTATCTATAATTACGCCACTCATTTACGAGACTTTTTATAATCATAGTCATCATCGCAGGGCAAAGAACCGAAAAGCTCGGTAATTTCTCGCTGCTTACGACGCTGCACAAATTCAGTAAGCGCTTGATTTACAGTATCCTTCTTTGTCTTTAAACCACTTATGAGCAAGGCTTCATCAAGAAGCTCAGTATTAATAGCAAGGTTGGTAGCCATGGTTACACCTAGATTCACACAATTGTTTACACATAATAGCATACAAAGCTAAAATACAAAAACCAGGACAGGCACTACCGAATTCAGGATGCCTATCCTAACGAATTACACTACCCACCAGCCAGATAGTTAGCACTTGGTTATTCTCTCCACAAACTGCATATAACGCACGCGGCCCACCTTCACTTTCGTAAGTAAATGTTGGTTTTTTTACACAGCCACGACCAATTAGTCGCTGTGGCGAATAATTTCATATACGGGAGAATTGTTCATGCGTAAAGCATTACTTATTACTGCAATAAAAGAACTACTAGGACAAAAAGAACTACTAGGACAAAAAGAACTACTAGGACAGGCACTGCTAAAAAACTGAAAAGAACTACTAGGACAGGCACTGCTAAAAAACTGCTCACTTTCTATCGGCTGTGTAACTCACAAAACACACGTTAAGATATGTTCGGTGCTTGGTAGTGCCTAGAAAGAGGCGGGTGATCCTGCTAGCCTCTATGAGGTAGTTAAATTATTAGTCTCTGTTTTAGCGAGAGGTTCGGCTGGTGAATATAGACGTCAAATTGCAGCGTACTCGATACCAAGTGCTTGTTGTGCAACGAGCACTGATCTTATTTCTTTTCGTCATTGTTACTGCTTGCGGAGGTGGGTCGTCGAGTACTAACGACGATAACGTAAATTCCACGGACGTAACGGCGGCTCCTATAATCACCGCCATTGTCGATCAGCAATCTAGCAAAGGCTCTACCTACAGCTACACACCCACGCTTGCTAATCCGGACAATGTCGGCACAGTGCAGTGGAGAAAAGAATACGGTGATGATGACGTCTCCGTCGACCCGGAAACGGGTGCTGTCTCCTGGAGCTTGGCGACAGGTATGGCCAGCGAGAGTTTTTACATAGGCGTTCGCGCTACCAACAGTACAGGCTATCACATTGAAAGTTGGATCATTAGCGTCGACGTTTCTAAAATTGTTTATATTGGCCCAGGCGAAGCCATTACATCGATGACACAAGCTTTCGGCCCCGACGGCAGCGAAATAGATTCGGGTACGACTTATATCATGAGGGATGGCGAGTTCAGCGGTCTTGATAATCAAGTGGATTGGCGAAACGCTGGATTTTTCCACGGTCCTCCTAGTGGCTCACAGGGCAGTTATACAACCCTTATGGCTGAAAACCCCGGGCAGACAACGCTAATAGACGGCGCCTGGATTAGAATCTCCGGCTCTGACGCTAACGCCTACATGGCCTTTAAAGGCTTTCTCATTCGAGGCGAGGGGGCTTTTCTGGGAACAACCGGAGGCCATCAACTCAACGAGAAATCCCACCACCTCAAATTTATTGGAATCGGCGTTGAGGGGCAGGCAACAGAAGACATGCAAGGCTACGTGCCCCTGAGCATTTTCAGAGCCAATGATGTTTTGGTTGAGGGATGTTACGTGTTTGGCGCTGGACGATATAAAATCGCCAACTACCAAGCTGAACGAGTAATCTTTAGAAGAAACGTCGCACGCTACGATGTTGCTCCTGCAGAGCATGAGCCCAAAGGCACTTTTTCAATGTACTCCGGCTACGACATCAACGTTCAAAATAATATTGCCCTGGACGGAGAGCACCGCTTTATCAACACTGGCGCAGTAGGCGGTGAGTTTATGGCTCCCAGCACCGACCACGATGCGCGTCGCAACAAATTCGACAGAAATATAGCACTCAACGGTAATATGCAGGGTCTGTCAATTGATTCCCAAAAGACCAACAGCGAATACCCATCACGCCGAAATGTCGCAGAGGCTGAGTTTCGAGACCTTGTCATCTGGGACATGCAACCGAATAATCTGTTTATCCATAGTTGGGGCATGGGCTTCTGGGACCATACCGTGATGGGCAAGATCCACCTTCGGGGTAGTGGTTATGGTTATATGGTTAACGCCTACAATAAAGACTATGCAAGAGGCATTATTAACTCGGTACTGCATGATTGGTCTCCAGCTACGGGCTTCTACGGCTTCAGAAAAGACGATACCCCCATGGAGGTCCCTGGTATAACCGACGATGGTCGAGGTCCTATTTATCGCCATGGTATCGACACCGTTAACATTAGCGGTATCGTCAGTGAAGGAGACATACTGAGCCTAAACGTAGCAGATACCACATTGGCGACCGATACGTTTACCTACCAAGATCCCCTCTACAGCAGCAGCAATCCCGAGGGTGGGTTGCGTTACCTTGTTCGGGTTGAAAGCGGTTCTAATCTGTCAGGGAACGCGCGGGATGGTGGAGACCTCGGAGCGACTATCATGACCTTTAAAGGGAAATCTGGAACCTTATGGGGAGAGCCGGGGTATGATGACGAAACCAATATACCGATGTGGCCCTTTCCAGCGGAAACACTGATTGCTGAAAAGATGGCCGCCTATTCGTATACCGGGTTTACCTACACGGGCGAGGAGTCAGCCCGAGTGCACGGGCCAGTGGAGACCTTAAATGGCGATCGAGGTTTTGCAGAACAAGGGGAGTCGCTGAGCCACTACATTTGGGGATACCTCGGCAGTACTGTGCCGCCGATGGACGTCAGTGTTATTGGAGGGACTGGAAGCGCAACTTTACGCTGGAGCCCTCACCCTGCCAAACACCGCATCACAATTACTGGCTACCGGGTCTATGACTTTGATCCACTGACAAAAATAATGAACAACCCCAGAGACGTATCTGATTCTACGTTTCTGTATACCGTCTTGGGGCTTGAGAATGGCACTGAGTATCACTTTGTCGTTACCGCAGAGAGTGCGCAAGGTGAAAGCAGTTACGCCTACTCAGTTTCAGTCACTCCCTAAAAGTAGAACGATATCGGTCAGTGAGCTTAGTCCAGGCATGAGCCGTGGTAATCAGTGAGACACCCATAAAAATTTTACAAAAACCCCAGCGCCTCTAGCCTTAAACCCAATAGAAAATCTATAGTACATCCACTTTAATTTTGACACCCCGCACCACCAATAGTAGCCTTCCGGACGACATCCACTTACTTCTACGCATTAAATAGTAAAAGCTAGGATAGGCACTACAAAAAAATTCAGGATGCCTGTCCCAGCATACTTTTTATGGTTTTCGACAGTGACCTTCCTTCCTATAAGAGGACTTTCACCTCATTAGTTCATACCTATGTTGGGAGTACGCGAAACAAATTCAGCCGACCCAATTCTGCGGTGTTTCGTTTGTGGCTAATTCCATAAGCCTCACCCCACTACAGGTCGGTATATTTTCGACGTTAAGTATTTAAAATAGAAGGTGGTTTTATGATTTTTGTAATTGAAATTGAATTAATATTTGGCCTCTATGCTAAAGATGTGTGGCAAGTTTCAATTGAACTTGATTCTGCAACAACCCTTGAAGACTTACATTTTATAATTCAAGAGGCAGTAGAATTTGATAATGATCATATGTATAAATTTTATATTTCAAGAACAGAAAGAAGTCGAGATAGAGTTTGCTTTGATGATGAAAATGAAAAAATATATAGCACTACATTAGAAAACCTATATCCACTAGAAAAAGACAGAAAATTATATTATATGTTTGATTACGGCGATGGTTGGTTGTTTAAGATAACTAAAAGCAGGAAAAGCCCTCAGGAACAGAAAAAAAGTATAAAATATCCACGGATAGTTAATGAGGTGGGCAAAAAGCCAGAGCAGTACCCAGAATGGGAAGATTAAAGTGTCTGTACCCGTAGTGATATAGATTTTGGCTTTATTAGTACGCCTATTTTTTCCTCTGACTTCGTTGCTCCGCCTTGCATAGAATGCTATTCCGCGTTGTCGCGCCTTACTAGAGGAGGAGAGGAATACTAGAGGACACCCAGTGCGCCGAGCTAAATCGGTAGAAGATTGGAGGTGCAATTCCTCTATCCAGTAAGGGCTAACGACCCGCTGGCCCTCTGTGCCAACCTGGTCTCATACAGTACTGTGTTGAGATAACATACTTTTAGGGCGTCAGAATTAGGGAACAATAACATGCCGAAAAATCAATCGCCCAGCTCAAATCAGG
>JAESUE010000360.1 GCA_016763235.1 Pseudomonadales bacterium | reverse complement strand
TTGCTTATAAAAAAATATTTGAACGGAGGGCTAGAGATTGAACCGCTTCTAATTCGGTTGGGCATTGAATCGCGGGTCGCCGATGTGAGTCAATCCGGTTTACTTAGTCAGTCGATTGATCTAATTTTGTCAAATGATGTATTTGAACATATTGAATTATCCTTGTTAGAGAAAGTGTGCGTAGAATTTCGAAGAGTCATTAGGCCGAGTGGTGTAATGAGTCATTTTATTGCAATTGGCGATCATTTTGCTGGTTTCGATGACAAGATTACATTTATAAACTATTTACAATATAGCGATGAGGAATGGAAGCGGTACAACACCAATATGGGTTACCAGAATCGCTTAAGGCTTTCAGAATATTTATCTCTTTTCGAAAAAACAGGGTTTTCTACCGAGTTGATTTCCAGAGAATGCATTGACAAAAGTGTATTACAAGATATCCAACTAGCGCCGAAGTTCGCTAATGTTTCGGAGGACGATTTATTAACAGGTAATTGTTGGTTGCGCGGATATATCGATGCGGATGCACAGTCGAAACTCTTCGTCAAAAGTATTACACATTCGGAAAAAAATGGAACTTGTCTATGAATTATGACCTTGGCGACCTTAGTAACCCAGCGAAATTAACTGATCCAATCGATGTCTCAGGTTGGAATACTGGTGAGTTAATTGAGATATACAAAAAAATGAGACTAATTCGTAATGTGGAGGACGAAATAGCTCGTTTAATTAATTCCGGAGAGGTTAAATGCCCAAGCCATTTATGTGTGGGTCAGGAAGCCATTGCAGTAGGAGTATCGTATCATTTAAGAAATACTGATCGTGTATTTGGAACCCATCGATCACATTCTCATTATCTAGCTTTAGGAGGTGAACCGAAAAGCTTATTTGCTGAGGTCTTAGGACGGCGTGACGGCTGCTCTAAAGGTATGGGTGGATCGATGCACCTTTTTGGCGGTAAGCACGGATTTTTGGGGTCTGTCCCTATAGTAGGGGGAACCGTTCCGATAGCTGTTGGCGCGGGGTTAGCCGCAAAGAAAGACGGCCATGGTGACGTTGGAGTTAGCTACTTTGGCGATGGCGCTTGCGAGGAGGGGGTTGTCCATGAAGCGTTCAATTTGGCGGCAATTTACGAGATACCCGTTTTATTTGTTTGTGAAAATAACTTATTTGCAAGTCATATGGACATACATTTGCGGCAGCCTTCGGACCGGATGTCCCGATTTGCCGAAGCGAATCGAATAAATGTTCAGACCGTTGACGGAAATGATGTTTTGGCGGTAGCGAAGGCGACCGAAACGCTGTTGGAAAAATCCAGAAAAGGTAATGGTCCGGGCTTTCTTGAGGTAGTGACTTACCGATGGAAAGGTCATGTGGGTGCGGCGGATGATGTGGACGTGGGCGTGTTGCGGAAGGAAAAGGACATCATAGCGTGGAAAAAGCGCGATCCGATCCAGCGTTTAAGGCAAGGGCTCGTTAATCAACGAAAAATGGATGATTCTGAATTCAATGCTATGGACCGAGAAATTTCCAAGGATCTAATGCGTGCAATCAACGAGGCCAAGAAGTCCCCCTACCCAGAGCAAAATGATCTATTAGATTACGTATACGCATAGGAATCGACATGACATCAAAGACAATCAGTTATTCGAATGCAATTCAATCTGGATTTTGTTATTTGCTTGATAATTTTGAAGAAGTATTTGTTTTGGGCCAAGGATTATGGAGTCCGTGGTATGTCGGTCAGTCCATGAGGGAACTGGAGGTGACCTATGGGCGGGAACGCATTATGGATACGCCAGTTTCAGAGCAGGGAAGTACCGGGGTTGCGATCGGTGCTTCGCTTTGCGGATATCGACCGATAATAGTACACCCCAGAATAGATTTTATGCTGATGGCGATGGATCAAATCGTAAACCAAGCAGCAAAGTGGTCTCATATGCTAGGAGGGCAGGCACATCCGAGCTTAACTATCCGAGGGATAGTGAATCGCGGAGGGGAGCAAGGCGCACAACATTCACAGGCTCTACAATCTTGGTTTGCTCATATTCCTGGGTTACGCGTGGTGATGCCCAGTACGGTGAGCGATGCTCGAGATTTACTGATAGCCAGTGTCTTGAGTGATGACCCTGTAATCTATATTGATGACCGTTGGCTTTATGATAATGAGGAGGAATTAGAACCGGTGGTGGAATTATCACTCGGAAAAATTGGACCCAAGATTTCTCAGGAAGGAACGGATTTGACCATAGTAGGAATAGGGCACAGCGCTTATCAAAGCCGTGTGGTGGCGGCGCGATTGAGGGAAAATGGAATTTATAGTGAAGTGATCGATCTAAGAGTCCTCAATCCAATGCGGGTTGAAACGATAATTCGTTCTGTAAGGAAAACCGGACGATTGGTGGTTGTCGATGGCGCATGGAGTAACTGTGGCGTTGCTGGAGAAGTAATTGCTTCCGTGGTTGAAAAACTGGACGTCCAGTTTTTGAAGGCTAGCCCTGTGAGAGTGACTCTGCCCTCTGCTCCGGCTCCTTCTTCTGGGGCGTTAGAAAAAAATTACTACATTAGTGAAAGCCGTATTGCTTCAGTTTGCGTGAAATTGATGGGTGATAAAAAGGTAACATCGAAATTGGAGCGAGTAGTGTAATTCATCTTTAGGAGAAATATTTATCCGGATCGTCATTAACTCCAGCAATCCATGGACTAGGTAAAAAAGATCGTTTTGGTGTCAGTACCCACATACGTTTCTTCACATATAAGGATTTAAATGAACATTTGGTTGCTGCATATTGGTGAATTATTGCCTATCGATGATTCATATAGATTATTTAGATATGGAATGCTCGCGGATGCCCTGAATGCCCGTGGCCATCATGTGGTTCGGTGGGCCCCCACGTTTTCCCATGTCGGTAAGGTACATCGGGTTGAAAGTGATCAAAGAGTTAAAATTAATAGTCGATATGATTTGGAGTTAGTGTATGCGGAGGGTTATAAAAAAAATATTAGTTTTAAAAGAATTCTATTTTATTCTCGGTTAGCACAGAAATTTTCTGAGCGTGTTAAGCAGATTGACAAGCCGGATATTATTGTGACAGCGGTCCCTTCCATAGAATGGTGTGAAGCGGCGATTAAGCTTGGTGAGCAGTACAATATCCCAGTTATTGTTGACGTTAGAGATCTTTGGCCAGACATATTTGCAAGCGCTATTCCCAAAGGGCTTGGCTGGTTAGGGGCGATGCTTCTTACACCAATGTATCGCCGGACACAAAAGATATTTCGAAAAGCGGATGGCATTGTGGGTGTTTCAAAAGACTATCTAGACTGGGGGCTAAAGTATGCAGATCGAGGTGCAACCGCACAAGATGCAGTATTTCCTTTGTCTTACACGGCCGTTTCTCAAAGTAAGAAACAGCTACAAACTAATAAATCCGAACTAATAAGCAAGGGAGTTGATCTCAGTAAAATAATTTGTTGTTTCGCTGGCCAGTTTGAGGCTACCTATGACGTAGTGACCATTATTAATACAGCTCGGCTCTATCAAGAGACTAGGGAAACTAGGATTCAATTTGTCTTATGTGGAGACGGTGCGCAAAACAAAAAGCTAAAAGATCTTGCAAAGGGGCTGAAAAATATATTTTTCATGGGCTGGGTTGACCAATTCATGCTCAGAACGGTGCTAGACCTTTCCAGAATTGGTTTGGTTTCCTACGCTGAGAACGCGCCACAAAGTTTGCCTAATAAACCATTTGAATACATGTCAGGTGGGCTAGCGCTTGTTTCGAGTTTACGAGGAGAATTGGACGAAATCATCGATTCAAATAAAATTGGATGCCTGTATCAATCAGGTAATGCACAGGAGTTGGGGGAAAAAATATTAGGCTTAGTTTCGGATATTAAAAAATTGGTTCAAATGGAAGAAAAATCTATTGCGCTGTATAACGATCAATATCGATGCGATAAGGTTTATGGCGGAATGGTGACGTATTTGGAAAAAATGAGTTCTAGCCTTTATGAGAAAGAGATTGCATGAATTATTTATTCTATAAATATGGTGAAATCGATTCGAATCCGCCCTTTGCTATTTTAAAAAATGGCTACGAGGTGGAGATATGGCGGCCCACTTTGGGGCAATGGGTGCCTCAAGGAATCAATTGGTTTCCTTATTTAATTTGGTTTTCATTCCATGTGTTTCGAATATTTAGGAATAAGATGTTTTCTATTCTCATTATCCGAAATCAAGGAGCGGTGGTGCATCGATCCTATACATTTCCGCGGTATCTTCGTTTTCCTCTTATGCAACTGAGCGATGTTCAGGTAGGCGATACCTGGACTGCTCCTAACTGTCGGGGCAATGGATTAGCTAGTTTCGCTTTGAACTATATAGTGGCCCATTATAATTCGATCACTCGAGATATTTGGTACTTGGTAGATGAATCGAATATTGGATCGATAAAAGCCGTTGAGAAAGCCGGGTTTTATTGCTTTGGTGAAGGAGTCCGAAAGAGTCGATTCGGAATTAATATGCTTGGGTATTATGAGCTAAAAGTAACGTACGAGAATTCAACAGGAATAAAGAGGGAGAGCTGATATGGAAATTAAGACAGTGCCATTTTTTAATTACCCTTATGTGTATAGCGATGACGAGGACAGAATTCTTGATATTATCGCGGATGTCGGCCGACGTGGGGCATTCATCATGCAAGAGGACTTAACCACAATTGAGTCCAATATTGCATCCTACTGCAATACAAAATACGCGGTAGGGGTGGCGAATGCCACTGATGGATTACAGTTGGGATTGATGGCCGGCGGTATTGGTAAGGATGATGAAGTTATTTTTTGTTCTCATACGATGGTGGCGACCGCAAGTGCAATATATTTTGCCGGGGGTGTTCCTGTGCCTATTAATACGAATGAAGCTCATACCCTCGACGTAGAAGATATTGAACGCGTTATCACTCCCAAAACTCGAGCCATTATGCCGACTCAGTTAAATGGCCGCATATCAGATATGGATGCAATCCAACGATTGGCAAATAAACATAATTTACTCGTGTTCGAAGATGCGGCTCAAGCTTTAGGAGCACGATACAAGGGGCAGTATGCAGGCACTTTCGGCGTCGCATCAGCGATTAGTTTTTACCCCGCTAAGACGCTAGGCTGTTTGGGCGATGCAGGCATTGTGCTAACGAATGATGACGAGGTATATGCAAAACTATTACAACTTCGTGATCACGGAAGAGATGCAACGGGCGAGGTGGTCAGCTGGGGAATGAATAGCCGATTGGATAACTTACAGGCTGCGATTTTAGATTTTAGATTTAAATCTTATAAAAAAACAATACAGAGACGACGTGCTATTGCCAGTCAATATCACTCGCAATTAAGCCATTTGAATGAACTAAAATTGCCCCCTTCTCCCGACGGCGAAGGCGACTATTTTGATGTTTTTCAGAATTATGAAGTGGAAGCGGAGGATAGAGATAAATTGCGTGAGTTTTTGTCTGAGCGTGGGGTAGGCACCATTTTGCAGTGGGGCGGAAAAGCCGTCCACCAATTTAAAAAGTTGGGCTTCACTAACAGCTTGCCGTATACCGAAGCGCTCTTTGAAAAAATGTTTTTATTGCCTTTGCATTTGGCAATGTCAGATGATGATGTGTCCTACGTGGCGCACTGCATTGATAAATATTACCGCTAGGGAATTTGACTGCTACAGGGAGGTAATTCGATGAAGCGAGTTATAGATGTCATTATTTCGAGTATTGGAATTTTACTAATATCGCCCATTATTTTGATATTTGTTTTATTAATTATGATTGAAGATAAGGGATCGCCTTTTTATGTTGCGGAAAGAGTTGGAAAAAAACGAAAGATATTTAAGATGATTAAACTGCGTTCAATGTATTTAAGATCAGATAAAGAAGTGATCTCTACGCCTGAAAATGATCCTCGTATTACTAGGTTGGGCCGAATTATTCGTGCCTACAAGCTGGATGAGTTAACTCAACTTCTGAATGTATTAAAGGGTGATATGAGTTT
>JAESUE010000359.1 GCA_016763235.1 Pseudomonadales bacterium | reverse complement strand
TATTGGCTCAAAGGTAGACCACTTGTGTGCTCATGACTATCGACAGTTTTGTTATCGTTACTATCTTCGCTTTTGAGTAAGAGCTTTTTCAGCGAAATACCGGCGATAGTTTCATACTCGAGTGCAGCCAGGCTAAACGTCTGTGGGTAATCACTGCGGGTGACGGTGCTGCTTTGCTCTGTTTTAACAAAGGTATAAGTCAGCACCTTGTTATTTTGGGTGATTTTCAGTGTGCTTGCGCTGCGCCCCGTTGCGTCGTTGTTTGTTGGGTTTTGCTCTATGTCTATGATGCGTAGTTGGCTTAATGCCAAAACCAAACTCTGCACGGCATTTTGATCAAGTTGGCTTTGTTTTTCGCCAAGCAGTTGCCACGAGTCCTTTTGTTTTTCAAGGATGAAATCAGCGCCTTTTATACGGTTTGCTTTGCTTGTGGCGAGTAAGGTTTTATCCAGCCATTCGATGTTGTCGGTCGGTAGCTCGAAGGTGTTGAGTTTTGCTGCGTAGACGGCATCTTGCCCGGCTTTTCGTAGATGCACTTTGCGGAAACCGGGTGAGGTACCGATGTAAAGCTCAGCTTTGAGGGTTTCGCCTTGGTAAAGCTGGAGGTGGCGCTGGTATTTGCTTTCGGCTACTTCAAAGCGCTCGTGGCTACTGGTGGTGGTGGCGATGGGCCAGCCGCGTTGCAGGTTTTCTAGTTTACTGAGCAACGCCATGAGTTTGGCTTTGTCTGCGGGCAGTTGTTGCAGTTCGGGGAGCTGCCACTGGCCTTCTTTTTTGAGCAATGTGGTGCTGCTGCCTTCTTCTTGAATAATAAGTTTGTCGATGTCTTCTGATTTCAAACTGAGCAGTGTTTGGTTTTCTCCATTGTGCTGGGTTTTTTGTTTGTTCAGATATAAACCCGCGCCGATGATAATTTGCAGCACGAGTACGGCGCTTAACCCGGTGATGTATTTGTTCATGCTTGTGCTCCCTTTGTTTCGCGTAATGGCGAGGAGCCAGCCTGGTAGGCGCTTAAGTAGGCTTGCTGGCGTTTATGTTGCTGGCGACGTTGGATCAGCGCCACAAGCCCAAGGGCTAAAGCAGCCAGCACATAGTTGAGGTATTCCCAGAACAGTTGCGCGTTGTGTTCCATGGGAGGCAGGGTGCGGTTGAAGTGGCTGCGGGAGCGAATGCTTAGCAGGCCTGCATCTTCCAGTGACCAGTCTACGGTGTTGGCCAGTAGTTGCTGGGCACCGAGGTATTCACCACCGCTGGCGGCGCCGGCCAGTTGGGCGATTTGATCACGCAGGAAGTCGTTGGAGCTGAATAGAATGATGCGGGCAGATTCCGGCGAGCGAGCGATAACACTGGATACGATGCCTATATCTTCTGGCTTATTTTGGTCTTCTTCATGGCTGGCTGGTGGCTCTTCCGTTTGTTCTGTTTCGTCCAGTAAAGGAGAGGTTTTACCCGCGAAGTAGGAGTCGAAACGGCCAGCGCTGATAAGTCCTAAGGTTTGACGCTGTTGCCTTCCCTCGGGGTGAAAACTACTCAGCCCTTGTTGATCAATGCGCGGCATGATGTCTAAGGAATCGGATAACCATGATTGTTCGGAACTTTGAATTAGCCGAGTCAGTTGGCGTTTGCCCTGCTTGTTTTCATCCACACGAATAGGGGATGCCCAAGTGATGGAAAGTTGTGGCAGGTCGGCGGTAATGGCATTTTCTTGATTCAGTCCTTCGCCGCGCACGTCGATAAAATAGGGGTAGTCGAGCATACGCATTTCCTGTAATTCGAAACCACCGACATTGCGGGTAACCGGTATGGGGAAGGCTGAATTCTGCGGATCAAGCACTACTTTATCTTCGATTGTTAAGCCGTGGTGGCTAAGCCAATCTTCGAGCCCGCTGCGGTGTTTTTCCAAACTGAGTCGTTGGTTGCTGAAGCTCACCGAATAGGGGGAGCTGGCGAGTATGACGGTGCCACCTTGCATGAGAAATTGATCCACAGCGAAGAGCTGTTTTTCGTCGAGTTCCTTGGGCGCTGCCAGCACCAATAAATCGGCATCACCGCTGACGCTGCCATCGCTGAGGTCTTCGTGCTGAACATTCAATTCAGCACCTAAAAAGCCTTCCAGCTGGCTGAATTTTGCGCCTTGGTTCATGGCAAATTGGCCGTAGGGGGATGAATTGGCTTGGGGGAGCACCAGGGCGATGGTTTTAGTAAAGCCTTTGGCGAAACGTTTAATACCCGCCTCCAGATTGCGTTCAAAGCTGGCTTCACTCATGTCTTCTAGGGGCAGTTGGGCAAGCTGTTCGCCCATTGATAGGGTCATGTAGAAAAAGAACGGGTTGTTGCTGAGCAGGCTGGTGGCCATAGGGGCGAAGCCGTAAGCTTTTTCGATTTGACGACCCACTAGGCCGTTCTGGGCTTCGGGCTCGATAAATTCAACGCGGAGACGCGTTCCGGCTTTTTCCTGCATGGTATTGAGAACTTTTTGTAGGGTCGCCTTAAATTCTACCAGCGGTTCGGGCAGGCGTTCATCGGCTGAAACATAGGCGGTAAATACCAGCTCACCCTGTACTGTGTCGAATAAATTACCGCTGGATTGATAGCTGTTAAGTACCTTTTTGATGGTGCGGGTGAGGTCGTGCTCGGGGTTGCGAAGTTGCACATCGATGTCGGCTTCGGAACGGGCCTGCACTTCGATCAAATCACCAAAGGCCAGCACTTTGTATTCGTCGCCGTATTGCACCAACACATTAAAATAAGAGCTGACGATGGAGGACTGATAGCGGTCAGCCACTTGAAACGGTACGGGTTGAATGCCGTATTTTTGGTTGGCTTCTTCTTCTAGCGCAGGCTCGCTAATGGGGTCGATAAATTCTACTCGCACCTTTCCTTTGCCGGCAATTTCGTATTCTCGCAGTAGGTCGCGCAGTTGAGGAACCAGCGGAGCAAGCAGGGGGTGGGTTTTGCTAGAGAAATAACCGCGTAGCAGCAGCGGTTCGCGCAGTTGGTCGAGGTAGGTTTGGGTGGCGGCAGAGAGGGAATACTGTTTGCCTTCGGTTGCATCGACACGTAAGACATTGAGTTGCCCCAACCAGAGGTTGCCCAGCAGGGCATTTAATACCAGCAGGGCGCTGATACCGCGCCAGCGTTGATGATGGGCAGTGCGTTGCCCCGTGGCCCAGCGGTCTTTTTCTAGCACGAAGGTATTGAGGGTGAGAAACACGCCGATAATGCTGAGGTAGTAATACAAATCACGCAGGTCAATCACGCCGCGTGTGATGGCATCAAAACGCGAGCCGGTGCCCAGTAAACGTAACCATTCCCCGGCTTGGTTGCCGAACAAATCGGTAATGGTGGGCGTGCCGATAAGGTAAAAAAATCCGCATAAGGCGGTCGCGCTGATCAGGCTGACAATTTGGTTATCGCTGCGTGCGGAAACAAACAAACCAATGCTGAGATAGGCCGCCCCCAGCAGGAAGGTGGCGAGGTAACCGGCCCATACGGGGCCCCAGTCTAAATCGGCAATTAATGAAACCGTGAAGGGAATAGGCAGGGTCATGAGCAGGGCAATGGCGAGCAGAATCAAACAGCCGACAAATTTACCTACCACAAAATGCCACAGCGGTACGGCTTGGGTGAGCACGTGTTCGAGCGTGCCGGTGCGCCTTTCTTCGCTCCAAAGGCGCATGGTGAGGGTGCTGGCCAGAAAAATAAGCAGCACGGGCATCCATTCAAATAATGGGCGTACATCGGCAATGTTACGGGCGAAAAAGGCTTCTCCCCAGAAGAAAGTGAAAAGCGTCACGCCTGCAAATGTCGCCAGAAATAAATAGGCGATAGGCGAGGCAAAAAACAGGGTGATTTCTTTGCCTGCGATACGACGAATCAGGGCGAATGCTGAAAGCTTAGGCTGCATGCTGCTTCACCTCGCGGAACAGGGTTTCGAGATCGCGGTGTTCGGTTTCAAGCTGGTAGAGTTCCCCGCCAGCTTCGATGATGGTTTTGGCCACTAAGGCATTTGCCTGGGCGGCACTTTCGCCATCTTCGGTGAGGGTGATGCGGTAGTGAAAATGATGGCTGGAAAGGGCATCTTTGATGGCATCACACTGGCTGACCACGGGCAGGGCCAGTAGTTTTGCGCAGAGTTTATCTTCATTTAAATTGGTCTGTACCAGCAGGTGATTGCTGTGGCGCAGGGCGCTGAGTTTTTCATCCACCGCCAGTTTGCCATTGCGCAAAATTAGCGCACGATCACACAGGGCATCGACCTCTTGCATGATGTGGGTGGAGAGGATCACCGTGGCATGTTGTGCGATCCCGCGAATAAGGTCCCGCATGTGTTCGGTTTGGGTGGGGTCGAGGCCGTTGGTAGGTTCGTCGAGAATTAACAGTTTGGGTTCACCCAGAAAAGCCTGAGCTAAACCCAAGCGCTGGCGCATGCCTTTAGAGTATGTTTTGACTGCACGATCGGCAGCGGCAGATAAATTAACTTCTTCTAATAGCTTATCGGCTTGGGCTTTATTGTGGCCTTTAAGTTTGGCTAAATAATGCAGAACTTCACGGCCACTCAGGTGCTC
>JAESUE010000358.1 GCA_016763235.1 Pseudomonadales bacterium | reverse complement strand
CACAAGTTTCTCGGAATGATGCGGAGCACACCTTCCTTAAATAGATGCGCCCCGTGAATCCTGTAATGAGCTACTTATTCACTTAGCTGTTTACTTTTCCCCAAGAGTCCCTCAAAGGAACCGTTGTGAGTAACAATGGGTTTGACCGTACTTCAGGTTCATTAGGCAGCTACTTCAATCCCAGGTTTTTATGTGTGTTTGGGTTTTTTATTTCAGCCGGAACTGCTGATTGGCGTGAAGCCCTATTGCAGACTCTTCCGCTGGCTGTCACTCTTAAACTGCTCATTTTCACCTTCTTGCACTACCAATAATAAACGTGCCTGTGCAAAAAAAGCACAATAAAAACAGGATATTGTATGTCTCCCCGTAACTTCACTGAGTGGCTTCTTGCTCACCGTATTTTGGTTCTGCTCGCTTCCTTTATCGTTTTAATTTCGTGTGTGGCGGGTGTTCAACGCTTGGACTTCAGTGCCGACTACAGAGTGCTCTTCAGCGATAAAAACCCCCAGCTAAAAGCATTTGAAGAGATGGAAGAAATTTACGGGAAGCGCGATAACCTGATGATTGCCGTGGCACCTGATGATGGCAATGTCTTTACGAAAGAAACGCTCAAAGTTATTGCTTCCATTACTGAAAAAGCATGGGAGACACCTTATTCGGTTCGCGTAGATTCCGTTACCAACTTTCAGCATACGACCGCATCAGAAGATGACCTGACAGTGGCTTCGCTGTTTGAAAATATCGATGCGCTCAGCACTCAGGATATCGAAGAGAGGCGTAAAATATCCATCGCTGAACCCTTACTTTATAACCGCATGATTTCTGAAACAGGACACGTTGCGGCTATTAATATCATGATTAATACACCAGAGAACGCCACCCTAGAGCAGCAGTTTGAAATCGTCAACTACGTGCGTGACTTGATTACAGAAGCAGAGGCCAATACACCAAATATTAAATACTACCTAACCGGTGAGACGCTGATGGGTTTTAGCGCCATCGAAGCGGCAATGTATGATGGGAAAACACTTTTCCCTATCATGTATGTATTGATTTTACTGATCACCTATCTGTTTTTACGCTCGGCATGGGGCGTGTTTTCAGTGCTGGTTATTATTATTCTTTCCACCGCAGCGGCTATTGGTTTGACGGGCTGGGTGGGTATTCAGCTGTCAACCTTATCGGCGATGGCTCCGGTAATTATTCTCACACTCGCTGTCGCCGATAGCGTGCATATACTGGTGACGGTTTTTCAGGAGATGTCTGAAGGAACTGGAAAGCGTGAGGCCATAGTGCGATCTATGGAAGTTAACCACCAGCCGATATTTCTTACCAGTATTACGACAGCCATTGGATTTATTTCCCTTAATAGCAGTGATGTGCCTCCTTTTGGTGATATGGGTAATATCGTAGCGATGGGTGTGCTTATGGCCTGGTTTTATTCCATTGTTACTTTACCGGTTATTCTGGACTACCTACCGCTCAAAGCCCGTGAGCGTTCTGTGCATAGTGAAGCGCTAATGAATCGCCTTGCTGATTACTCACTAAAACGTCGTAACGAACTAGGTGTCGCATTTTCTTTGATATTAGTTTTTGGTGCTTACTGCAGTACCTTGAATCAATTTAATGATTTATTTCCTGAAATGTATGGTGAGCAAATCACCTTTCGACAACATACCGATTTTGTTCGAGAAAACCTGACCGGTGTGATGCAGATACACCATGCCATTCGTGCGAAAGAGGCTAATGGGGTTTACGAGCCTGAGTATTTACGCCAGCTTGATCGCCTGACCGCTTGGTATGGAGACCAGACTGGCGTGACGCATGTGGAAAGTTATTCATCCACGATTAAACGAATTAACAAGTCACTGCATGCCGACCAGAATCTTTATTACCGTATTCCTGATACGCGGGAGGAGGCCGCGCAATATCAATTTCTATTTGAACTATCGTTACCGTATGGACTTGATATGGACAATATTCTTACCAGCGAGCGTGATGAAAGTCGGCTAACGGTGACGATGGGTAATGTAGAATCACGTGATTTGGTGATACTGGAGGCGCGAGCGCGAACCTATGCCGAGAAATACTTGCCAGACATCCAACTAATGGAAGGCGTGGGTGCCTCGGTTATGATGGGGCATGCAGCAAGGCGCAATGGAGAATCCATGATGCTGGGTGCGCCTCTTGCGGTGATGATAATTTCGTTGATCGTTATTATTTCGCTGAAGAGTTTCAAGCTGGGGGTGCTTAGCCTGTTACCGAATTTAGCACCTGGTATTATTGCATTTGGTTTATGGGGAGTATTGGACGGAAAGCTCGGTATTGCCGCCGCCCCAACTGCTACCATAGCCTTTGGTATTGTGGTAGACAATACCATTCATTTTTTCAGTAAATATTTGCGGGCAAAAAGAGTCAATGGCTATTCCACGGAAGAAGCAATTCATTATTCTTTTCACCGGGTGGGCACGGCCTTAGGCACGACCACAACCATTCTTGCCAGCGGGTTTCTGGTATTAGCCTTGTCAGCCATGGCACCTAACCTATTTATGGGATTAATGACGGCGATCTCCCTGGTTATCTCTTTGGGTATTACTTATTTTATACTGCCTACGTTGTTGTCCTATATTGATAAAGATGTCGAAACGGAACAAGTAAGCAAAGAATTGAAAAAAGTAGCCTAGCTTATTTTTGGAGAATCCTCAGCCGGCATAAAACAGCTCTTTAACAATCAATCTAATTATTCAGGAAGTTGCCGTGTCACAAGAAATAAAAAGCGTTACGGAGATTATTAAAACTCGTCGTTCAATCAGGGCCTTCTTAAACAAACCCGTTGAAAAAAGTGTAATGGAAGAAATACTTCAGCAGGCTGCTCGCGCACCCTCTGGAGGAAACCTTCAACCTTGGAAGGTGTATGCCATCGCCGGTGAAGTACGTGATCAACTGGTAAACACTGTTTCCGAAAAACAAGTCAGTAACCCCATTGGGGATGGCAGTGAATACGATATTTACCCACCTGATTTAGCTGACCCTTATCGTTCGCGGCGACGGGATGTGGGTAATCAGCTTTATCAATTAATTGGTATACCACGGGAAGATAAGATGGCGAAGTTTGCGCAACTGGCAAAAAACTTCCAGTTTTTTGGCGCGCCCGTGGGACTAATTTTTACCTTTGATAAACAAATGGGCGTAGGGCAGCATGTTGATTTAGGGCTTTATATGCAAAACGTTTTGCTACTGTGCAAAGAAAAAGGGCTGGATACCTGCGCCCAAGAAGCTTGGGCTGTGTGGCATAAAACGATTCGTGATGTGGTGGGTATTCCGCAAAATGAATTAGTATTTTGCGGCGTGGCAGTGGGTTACGCTGATCCAAACGCAAAAATTAACGAACTAATCAGTGACCGGGCAAACCTTGAGGACTTTGCTGAATTAAAGGGCTTTGATTAGCCTTAAATGCGAGCCGGGTCTTATCTATGATTTTGGCTCGCTGCCAAAGGGCTTGAAAAAACGTATCAGCTGAGGAAGCAGCGTCAGGTTTGCGATAAGAGCAATAAACATCGCCAAGCCTGTGAGTAGGCCAAAATAAATAGTGGGTACGAAATTAGAAAGCGTCAAAATGGAAAAGCCTAAAATAATGGTGATGGAGGTGTAGTACATGGCATTGCCAACGCTGCTATGGCTTCGTATCAGCGCCGCATCGTAGTCGAAATCCTTCACAATTTCTTTTCTAAAGCGGTGAATATAATGGATGGTGTCATCCACGCCGATTCCCACGGTAATGGCCGCAATCGTAATGGTCATCATATCCAGCGCAATACCCGTCCAACCCATAACAGATAGCACAGTAGCGGCAGAAAGAATATTGGGCATAATGCCAAGAATACCCAAAGAGACCGAGCGAAAGAGAAGTATAAACATTACAAATATACCTACAAGCACGACGCCCAAAGTGAGAATTTGTGATTTAAACAGGCTTTTAAGCATGTTGTTATACATCACCAGCATACCGCTTAGGCGGACATTTTCTTCTGCCAACCCTAGTTTTCCTGTTAAACCATCATGGATGGTTTTAAGCAACTGGTCTCGTTTAAGGTTTGGGTCAGAATCTTTAACACGAATGGAAAAACGTACTTCATTCTCTTCAAAAGATACATAAGGTTTGATGATAATATCGAGATATTCCTTCGGCAGTTTTTGATACACAAGGCCTAACTCAAGGTTGGTGAGCGCTTTATCCTCGTTAAAGCTTTCTGCTATGCGCATCATGGTGCTGATAGATAGCACCTTTCCTGTCTGCTCAAGTTCATCGATAAGATCATGAATTTGATGAATTTTTTCGACTTTCCCCTGGGTAAACCAATATTTTCCGGGGTCGTTGTCCGTTTCAAGTGCGAAGCCCTCGTCAAAATCTGAATCGTCGAAAAATTCCTCGTCCAAATTATCTTCAATCGTTACGCTTTCTTCCTCTGCCGTGTTGCCTAGTTTTATAATGACTTCGAGTGGCGTTGTCCCACCCAACTTTTTATCGATAAGCGACATACCTTGATAGATTTCTGTATTGCTATCAAAATAATCAATAAAACTGTTTTCCACCTTAAGCTTGGAAAGTCCAATCCCACTGAAAATAATAATTAATAGCGCAAACAAAAAAATGTAGTTCCCTAGCGCTAGGGTGGCATGGCCAAGTATCGTCGCTGTGAAACTGTGTTTCCTTTGAGGTGTCACCGGGTTTGGCTCTGGTTTTGGTAGCAATAAAACGACAACCGGAAATAACGTAAAGCTAACGATAAAGGTCACGCCAATGCCCATCACCATCATCCAGCCGAAATTAATCACCGGTACAATCTGGCTCACCACCAGTGACGAAAAGGCCACCATGGTAGTGAGAGCAGTGTAGAGACAGGGGGCAAACATATGGCGCACAGTCTCAGTCATTAACTCCATATTACTGGCATCTTTGAATTCAGATAGTAACTCTTGATAATGGACAACGAGATGAATGGTTACCGCCAAGGTGATAATCAAAACCAGAGATATAAAGTTGGAAGAAATAACGGTAACACGCCAATCAAGATAGCCGAGTAAACCCACCATAATGAGCGTGGAGTAAGCGCAGCAAATAAGAGGAATGATTACCCAGCGGACTTTCCTGAAAATCACAGCCAGCGTGATCAATAAAAAGATCACAACGCCTATTCCAAACGTTGCGACATCATTACGCACATACGTCATCATGTCGTCGGCAATCATCGGCACGCCACCCAGATAAAGTTGTGCACCTTTTCTGTGGTTTTCCATGATGGCTCTAATGCTAGAAATGTCCTCATGCAGGCTTTTTGCCGCAATAATTTTGTAAGCATCAAATTTCTGGCGCGTGATTTTTAATGTGTTGTTTTCTTCCTCCGTGAGTTTTCCTAAATGTTTTTTGTTTTCCAGCTCGTCGCGGAGTTTTAGAAAGGCACGGTATTGCGTATCCGGTTTAAAGTTTAGCTGTAGCGCTGTGGTGTGGCCATCTCTGCTTACCAGTAAATCTTTATACAGCGGGCTGTTGGTCAGTTCTTCGCGGGCCAAATTTATATCGGTATCAAAATCCAGCAAGGTGCGCGTATTTTCAGCCATTTCTGCAAGCGGAACAGGGGGGCTACGCAAAAGAGGGACATCTAAATAGGTGCTAATCGACTCTACGCGAGGCACTTTTTTCAGCGCATCGCGAAGGCCTTTAACGGCTTCAAATGCTTGGGGAGAAAAAAGTTCGTATTCTGGCGTAAAAGTGATAAAGACGCTCTCACGTATGCCATAACGTTCGGTGATGCTCCGCATGTAAGTGAGGTCTGGATCATTTTCCAGAACCAGTGCATCGGCAGAGGCATCGTATTGAAATTTTGGAATGTTCGTACTAACTAGAGCGCCAATGATAAGCATGAAAAGAAGGGCGGCAACGGGGTGGTTCAATACCAGTTTTTTAAAAATATTAGATGGAAGGCTTGTCATGAGTGGCAAAGACTCTTTTCTTGAGTTAAAAGGTCGTTATAAGTATGGAAAGAACTATAGCATGTGAAAACTGAACGGGAGATGAGTTATAAGCAGCCATTAATCAGAGTGCTTATAAAAGTGGGGTTGTAACTATTCAACTCACGCTCAAATTCGTGCATAGCGGCGTTAAAAAATGATTATTTATACGGATAAACTCACATTTTTCGCCTTGTTCTGCTCAAATTTTAACGCAACCTGAACAGTTGCAGGGTTCGCTGAATAGTCGCGAATATTTAATGTCAAAGTATATCCTTCACTATATATTTTGTTTTATCCGCCGTACAAAATACTTCTCCAGCTCAACTAAAAACAACACAGAGGAGGATACGAGAAAAATACGTAACCATATATCGAAGCCGATTGCCGTGGTGCCAAACAAGGACTGCATTGGCGCAAGATAGGTAAATCCAAGCTGGAAGATGACAAGCATACCAGTGGCGAATAAAACATAAGGGTTACCCGTCAATCCTGCCCAGTTAAATACCGAAGCTGTAATATAACGAGAGCTGAATAGATAAAATATCTCAAATACAACTAATGTATTTACGGCCACCGTGCGTGCATGCTCGATACTCATACCGCTGTTCATTTCCCAAATAAAAAGACCAAATGTTCCACTCATCAGAATAACGGAGACAAACGCAACACGCCAAATTAAATAGGAGGTCAGCATCGGCTCATGAGCATCACGTGGAGGGTGTTGCATGACATTCTGTTCAGGTGGTTCAAAGGCCAACGATAGTGCTAAGGTAACTGCCGTAATCATGTTCACCCATAAAATCTGTACTGGTGTTAACGGTAGCTGGTGAAAGCCTAATACGATGGCAGCAAGAATGATCAGTGCTTCACCTCCGTTGGTTGGAAGAATAAAAAGAATGGCCTTCTTAAGGTTGTCATAAACAGTACGACCCTCTTCTACGGCATGCGCAATTGAAGCAAAATTATCATCGACCAAAACCATTTCGGCGGCTTCCTTTGCCGCTTCGGTTCCATTTTGGCCCATGGCGATACCTACATCAGCACGCTTCAAAGCCGGCGCATCGTTTACACCATCGCCCGTCATAGCGACGATCAAACCTTGATCTTGCATTAGTCTTACCAGAAGCAGTTTATGTTCTGGGTTTACTCGTGCATAAACATCCACATCCAACACTCTCTGAATCAACTCTTGTTCACTCAGTAATTCAATCTCTTGCCCAGTTAGTACATCATTGGTATTAACGAGTTTCAGTTGCCGGGCGATAGCGAGGGCGGTGGCACCATGATCGCCAGTAATCATCTTCACCCGGATGCCTGCTTTGTCACAAATTTTTACTGCCTCAATGGCTTCTTCACGAGGTGGGTCAATCAAGCCAAACATACCTAATAGTGTGAGATCACTATCAACATCACTGAATGTTAACTCCATCTTTTCATGACTTACCTGTTTGACTGCAATGGCTAATACTCGCTGACCTTTCTGCGCCATTTCTTCAATACGATCTAACCAGAATGTTCTATTTAAAGGCTGATCACCATCAATGGTTTGTTGATTGGCACACATCTCCAATACACGTTCAGGTGCGCCTTTGAGATAGATAAAAGCATCACCGGTATGACTATGATGCAGGGTTGCCATAAAACGATGCTCTGATTCAAACGGGATAAGATCGGTACGCGGGTATTGTTTGCCTTCAGCTTCGATCTCCAAACCTGCCTTTAACCCTGCTACCAATAATGCCCCTTCCATAGGGTCACCATGCACAAGCCATTCACTGTTATTTTTTTCCAGTGATGCATCATTACAAAGCACCGCGGCTCGGAGTAGCTCTTGCAGAAATGGCCTTTCCTCCGGCAGTATATCTTTACCTGTCATCGATATCGCACCGTGGGGATCGTAACCTGTGCCACTAAGCTCAAACAAATTATTGGACGAGGAAATCGTCCGCACGGTCATTTCATTCCGGGTTAGGGTGCCGGTTTTGTCTGAACAAATTACGGTTACCGCACCTAATGTTTCAACAGCAGGTAATCTGCGAATAATGGCATTGCGCTTGGCCATACGCTGCACACCGATCGCTAACGTGATGGTCATAATGGCGGGTAACCCTTCTGGAATTGCGGCCACCGCCAGGCTTACCGCAGCAAGAAACATTTCAGCGGCAGCATAATCACGTAGCAGTAAACCAAAAACGAAGGTGATAACGGCAATCGCCAGAATAGCGACCGTAAGCCAACGCCCAAACTGGGCCATTTGACGTAACAGTGGTGTTGTTACTGACTCCACTTCTGAGACCAGCGTACTGATTCGGCCTATCTCGGTTTGTGCGCCGATGGTAACTACAACGCCACGACCCTGGCCATGGGTAACAAGCGTACCCGAATAGGCCATGCAATGGCGATCACCAATTATGCTTTGCCGAGCGACAGGCTCAGTGATTTTTTCTACTGCCATCGACTCTCCGGTGAGTACGGATTCTTGTATTTGCAGTCCCTTGACTCGCAATAAGCGTAAGTCAGCCGGTACCTTATCGCCTGATTGTAATAAAACGATATCACCGGGCAGTAACTCTTCAGCCTTAATGGTTATTTGCCGGTTATCACGCAACACCATGGCATTGGGAGAAAGCATCTGTTGTATTGCCTTCAAAGCATCCTCTGCTTTGCCTTCCTGCACAAACCCGATCACGGAATTAAGAAAAACCACGGCCATGATCACGCTACCATCCACCCAGTGCCCCAGCATCACTGTAACCGCGCTTGCAGCAATCAACACATAGATTAAGACATTGAGGAATTGGTGAAAAAATCGTATCAATGAACCTCGCGTCTTAGGTTCGGGTAGCCGGTTCTGACCATATATCGCAAGTCTGCTAGTGATTTCTTCTTTAGATAAACCTTTTATAGTTGCTTTGAGCGAGGATAAAACTTCTTCAGTACTTTCTGTTTGCCAACTTTCTGATGTTGAAACCGGCTCACCTGATGTGCCATTTTGTTTTCTAAATGCTTTAAATGACTTACGTGTCAGCATTGCTCCTACAATAGATAGGATAACCAGCATAACGAGGACAATTAACCATTCAATAACCGCAACATCAAAATGCCATGTAAGATTGTCATTCATCAGAACACCTTCAGTGATGTGGTTTTTTTTAAGCCAAGGAACCCATTATAAATATTTGAGAATAATTGGGGGCAGAGAAGTATTTATTTTAATGAAGATATTTTAGTGACTATTCAGCTTACGCTCAAATTTGAACGCAAGCTGAACAGCTTATCGGTTCGCTGAATAGTTACAGTTACGAATTAATTTATTCTAGAGTTCACCCAAATCAAAGGCATATTGAAACTCATCGTTTTCAACTTCAATACGAACCCCATTAATCGGATGGCCTTCCATGATCTTTGTCAGTAGTTCGCGGCTGATTTTGGGCAGGATGGTATTGGTGAGTATGCTGTCTATCATGCGGCCGCCGCTTTCGCGCTCTGTACAGCGAGCAATAATGAGTTTAACCACCTCTTCGCTGTAGGTAAGGGGAATATTGTGGAACTCCTCAATGCGTTTTTGAATGCGTTTTAATTGCAGGCGGGTAATTAGCCCCAGTACGTCGTCGGTAAGTGGGTAGTAGGGAATGGTGACCATTCGGCCGAGTAATGCCGCTGGGAATACTTTCAACATGGGTTCTTTCAGGGCTTTGGCTATGCCATCAGGGCTGGGCATCAGCTCTGGGTCTTGGCACATGCCCATGATTAAGTCGGTGCCGACATTGGTGGTGGCAAGGATCAGGGTATTCTTGAAGTCGATTAAACGCCCTTCGCCATCTTCCATAAAACCTCGGTCGAAGATTTGGAAGAAAAGTTCGTGTACGTCGGGGTGGGCTTTTTCGATTTCATCTAACAGTACAACGCTGTAGGGGCTGCGACGCACGGCTTCGGTGAGCACGCCGCCTTCGCCGTAACCCACATAGCCCGGAGGCGCTCCTTTAAGGGTGGAAACAGTGTGGGCCTCTTGGAATTCGCTCATGTTGATGGTGATCAGGTTTTGTTCGCCACCATATAAAGTTTCTGCAAGGGCGAGGGCGGTTTCGGTTTTACCGACGCCGCTGGTGCCGGCAAGCATAAATACGCCCACGGGTTTTTTGGGGTTGTCCATATTGGCGCGGCTGGTGAGGATGCGTTTGGATATCATTTCTAGGGCGTGATCTTGCCCGATAATCCTTTTGCCGAGTAGTTGTGGCAGCTCGAGCACGGTTTTAATTTCATTTTGTACCATTCGTCCAATGGGGATGCCTGTCCAGTCTTGTACGACGGAGGCGACCACTTGATGATCGACGGTCGGGAATATAAGGGGGTTTTCTTCTTGGATGCCGGCCAGCTCTTGTTGGGTGCTTTGTAAGGTGGCTCGTAGTGCTTGCAGTTCTTCCGGTGTGTGACTGGGGGCTTTTATGGCTGATTCTTCGGTGTTGCCATTCTCTTCTTCGTTGCTGGTTTGTTCTTCGGCGCTAGCCTTTTCGGATTCTGCTCCTGTATGGGAGTCAACACTTAAACCGTTTTCCCTGAGCTTGCTTCGTAGCTCGATGATGATTTTTACTTTTTCTTTTTCCTGCTCCCATTGGCTTTCGAGAGTGCTGAGTTCTGTCTGTGCGATATCCAGTTTGCTTAATGCATGTTCCCGACGTTTTTTGATGTCGAGGCCCAT
>JAESUE010000357.1 GCA_016763235.1 Pseudomonadales bacterium | reverse complement strand
GAGTTTCTAGTGTGATCTTTTTTGATAGTGATAGTGATAGTGATAGTGATGTGAGGGGCAGTTTATTAGCGCTCTATCACTCAAGTAACAGGAATGTTTCGGGAGGCAGAGGCTGCCTCCCAAATTAGGTTGCAGTACTAGAACTTCATGCCAACCCATGCCCAAAGTTTATTCGTATCCACTTTTCCTGCTGCTGCATCGCCAGCAGAGTAGGTGGCATACTTTACTCCCGTATTATAGTGCTTGCCGAATTTTTTGGCATAGAGGAGATTCAGTTCACTTCCAAGGTCATCAACTGTTGAAGTAGACTGATCCGCTGAAAAATCATGGTAAGCGGCTAGCCATTTACCACCGCCCGCCTTTCCGCTAACCGTAATGGTAAGATCAACCAAGCCTTGTGTTGGCGTGCCAAGGAACTGATCAGACCAACCATTGAATTTATGCCCTGTGGCAAGGGGAGTGGAAAATCCATAGTTGGAATCATCCGAACTCAGTACTTCATAACCGAGTTTTGCAGTAATACCGCTGGCGACAACGCCACCCTCTAAAAACAAATAATTGGCATCGGAAGTCGATCCGCCTGCTTCATTTTCCTGCGTTGCGAATTCAGCAGTGTATAAAATCTTTGTATTTGAAGCGTTGGTGCTACCACTAAAACGTAAGCCAAATGTATCAAGGGAGTTATCGGTACTGTCGTCTACTTCTAGAAGGTAGCCATAGCCAGTAATCGTTCCATGTTGTAACGAATAGGATGCATTAAGCAGTATGTCTTTCGAGGTTACATCTTTTGCTTCGGCGAAAATGCGGTTGCGTTGATTTAAGTAAGCACCATTAAGTTTTAGTTCCTTAGTAGGGGTGATGGTTGCACTGATACCATCAAAGGTTTGGCGATCTTGGCGCCACCCTACATGGCCAACGTAACGATGGTTGTCATAGGTAAGGACTTGCCGACCGGCTTTGAGTTTTAGGTCTTTATTTGCATATTGGAGGAAACCTTGATCGAGTTCAGTGACGCTTGGGTCTGCAATGACTGAGAATGCATTTGTTTGAAAGTTCGTTTGCGGTACAGAATAGTCATCCTGACTACCTACCACGCGAACATCTTCAAACTCAGCTGTGGCAGAAAAGCCTTCATAGGCGCTGGTGGTGTAACCAAGGCGGCTGCGAAGCGTTAGCGCTGATGCGTCTTTAGCATTATTGTCTTGCTCTACCGCTTCATACCTTAAGCGTAAATCAACGTTTGCTTTGCCGTTGGTGATGGCATCGGTAATGTTTTGTGCATTACTGGTGCTAGGTTGCAATATAAGAGCACTAGTAACGGCAAGTCCCAATATAGAGGCTGCAGGTTTTCTCATTTAATTAATTCCTTAGGTGTGTTGGTTTGGTATTTTTGATTAATCTAGGCATGTATTATTGAGTTGATTATAGGACACTATAGTAATAATGATTGGGGTTTTCAATAATTTTTTATAGCAGAATAATTTTCCACTAAAACACAATGCATGCCCTGCATTAGGGCGCGGAGTTTCATTGTTCTTAGTCAGAATTTATGCAGTAAAATTCCCTCGTATATTTTTTGGTGGTTGGGTAGCAGAGAGATAAGCGCTGAAACTAAAACTCTTTCGAAAATACGGCTTAACTGCACTTATGAGACATTATTGTTCGTGTGTTAACAGTATTTTTCGGGGTTTTATTTGTAGACCCTTCTATTTATATTTTGTGCATTAAGGGATTTGAAAGCCGCGCGAATAGTGTGAGATAGTCTGGTCTCATTCTGACTTAAAAGAAAGAATGGTTTAATAGTGGGTATGATAATACCTGCCAGCATAAATAATATTAAAAAACCTTGTTCTTAATCAATAATTATAAAAAAATTAAGTGCATTATTGGAGGTATTTTATGAAAATACGAAAATTTATTTTATTTGTTGTTTTTATTATCTTGGGTTCTCAAGTGTTCGCATTTTTCAGCCAGGGGTCCGATGTTGGTGGCGTCGGTGGTGCCTCTTGTGTACAACCAAAGTTTAAAAAAATGTACCCTGAAAACCTTAGTGTTGTGACACCCCAGTCTGAAATATCCTTTGTGGTCTCCAAGTCTGCAAACCCAAAGACTATTGTCGTAACCGCAAAGAAGAAACCAATTGAGTTAGTGGTTAAGGAGTCAAGCGACGGGTACATTGTTTCTGGAAAACTACCTGACTCCCTTAGTGGTACTTATGCCAGAGTTGAGGTAAAAGGTTCTACGGTAGCTGGCTGCCCAGGTAATGTCGGTTGGATGCTTAAGATAGACTCTATCGCCGCCACGGGGGGTTCAAGCGAAGCGACGGAGGCAGAATAGTTACTTTAGACTGATGTGCGTTTCGGTAGTTGCAAATAGGGCGTCCGAGTTTTAGTTGGGCGCCCAGACATTTTTGTTCTCATATTTCAATATATTCAACTGAATGACGATAGTTTGACTCGTTTACTCCTTTCTTGCGCCAATCTAAATGGATGTGATCACACTTGCGGTATCATGTGCATAGTGATTTCGGCACTTCTTATTAGTGTGCCTCTTTTTTCCTCAGGTTTCATTGCTCCGCCTTGCGCGGAATGCTTAGGTCGCGTTGTCGGTGAAAAACAGAAATACGTCTAATATCACTTTCTATGATGCCATGGGTCGTGATTTCCATTTTTTATAGAGGTTTAAATTGTGCGTGTTTCCAATATTTTAATTGCCGGTTGTGGTGACGTGGGTTCCCGTTTGGCTCTGCGCCTAAGTAACTCTGGATGCAAGGTGTGGGGGATACGTCGAAATGCTTCTGTGCTGCCAGGCTTTATTCAGGGGATTTCTGCTAACTTAACTGACGATGAAAATTTCCCTGCGTTACCGACGTGTCTTGATGCAGTGGTGTATTGCGTTGCGGCCAGTGGTTTCTCTGAAGAATTGTATCGCGACGCTTATCTATTGGGTTTGCAGAACCTTCTTGATCAAATACATATTCAAAACATTCCTGTTAAGCGCATTTTATTTACTTCCAGCACAGCTGTTTACAGCCAGCGTCACGGTGAATGGGTGGATGAAAACTCTGATGTCGATCCCGAAGGTTTTTCAGGGCGTGTGATGTTGGAAGCCGAGCAATGTCTGGCAGATAGCGGTCTGGAATATGCTAGTGTGCGTTTTGGTGGGATATATGGCTCCGGTCGTGCGCGGTTCATTACGTCCGTAAAAGAGGGGCGCTTGAAAATTTGTGATAGCTATCCCCAATACACCAATCGTATTCACAGTGATGATTGTGCGGGTGTGCTGGAGCATCTGTTGGAGCTTGAATGTTTGGAAGCATGTTATGTTGCCGTGGATTGCGCTCCGGTAAGCAAGCAAGAAGTGGGGAACTGGATGGCGGAACAACTAGGTGTTGGTTATCCAGCGACAGTGAGCCAAAGTGACATTAAGGGTGGGCAAAATAAGCGCTGTAAAAATACGCGTTTGCTGGCGTCGGGTTATCAGTTTTTGTATCCCGATTACAAAGCTGGTTATGCTGCGTTATTGGGCCAGCCGCGCTAAGTATTTTATATAGCGTTATACATCTGCCCAGAGTGTTGAAACTACTGAACGCTTAAATATTCGAAGTGGGCTGGGTGTCGGTTTTGACACGCTAAAACGTAGCGCCTTAGGAAAATACATGCACTGACCCAATTGCTGAACCTGCCTGGTGAAACGTCCTCGCTGAAATATGCTAAACACTGCTTTTTATTTTTGTATCTAGCAATTCTCCATTGTGATCAAATAACTCTACCTTAAGCGGCATTTTCCCCATTGCGTGGGTCGCGCAGGAGAGGCAGGGGTCATAGGCTCGAATGGCCACCTCTATCTGATTTAATGCCCCTTCTGTTATTTCTTGTCCATCAATATATTCCCGTGCCACTTCTCGAACGCTGTCATTCATGGCTTGGTTATTTTGGGTAGTAGAAACGATTAAGTTAGCCTTTTGTATCAAGCCTTCCTCGTTGATTTTATAGTGGTGGAAGAGGGTGCCACGGGGTGCTTCGATAACACCGATGCCTTCCTCTTGCGGGCAGCCTTTTACGACAAGTTCGTTGCCGGTGATATCTTCATCTTGCAGAAGGTTTTCTATTTGTTCAGCGCAGTGTAATAACTCGATCATACGTGCCCAGTGGTAGGCGAGGGGGGCTTGGGCGAGGCCATGGTGGAATTGAATGAATTCTTTTCGAGCTTGTTCTGCTAAGGGGGTTGAGATAAATGCACAGTTGTTTACTCGGGCAAGGGGGCCAACGCGATACCAGCCTTTTTCTATTCCCAGCTCAGAAAGAAATGGGAATTTCATATAGGACCAAGACCGCACTTCTTCCTGAATATAATCAAAGTAGCGATTATCGTCTAATTGATCTTTAAAAATTTTCCCCGCTTTATCTTTTATTCGAATATTACCATCGTACAACTCCAACGCCCCTTTTGAATCCACCAAGCTTAAAAAGGACGATTCAATAAAACCGAAGTTTTTGTGTATGTCTATATTTGAAAGATATAAGTCACGGGCAATTGCCACGGCTTTTTTACTTTTTTTCAGTATGTCGGGAAGCTGTGCGCGAAGGGCATCGCGTTGCGGAATATCCAAAGAACGGTTTATTCCGCCGGGTACGGCCACGACGCCATGTATTTTTTTGCCTGAAATAGCCTGGATAATATCCTGACCAAACTTTCTTAATTGAATGCCTTGGCGGCCGATGTCTGGAAAATCTTTAATCACTTCGATGATATTTCGGCGATGTAAATCTGTTTCAAAGCCAAATAATAAATCAGGGGAGGAGAGATAGAAAAAATGCAGCGCGTGGGATTGTAAAACTTGGCCATAGTGCAATAAACGACGAATTTTTTCTGCTGTGGGGCTAAGTTGATTGACCCCGACTAACTGATCAATGGCTTTCGCTGCGGCGAGGTGATGGCTGACCGGGCAAATGCCACACAGACGCTGTACTATTACGGCCACTTCTTCGTAAGGGCGGCCTTCAATGAATTTTTCGAAACCGCGAAATTCGACAATATGTAATCGCGCTTCTTGCAATCGATTATTTTCGTCTAGCAATAATGTGACTTTACCATGCCCTTCGACACGACTAATAGGGTCGATGACAATACGTTTACCCTTGTTTTTATCGATAATTTCCATTTAGTTCACTTTTAAAAATTCAGTCAAAATGACGCAGTGCATATTCAAGTTTTGGTTCGCGGTTTTCGCTCAACGCAGTGATTAATTCTAGAAAAGCATCTGCTGGCGGTGGGCAGCCAGGTAGTGAGTAATCAATTTTCACCACTTCATGAATGGGGTAAACCTTGTCTGTTAACAGTGGGAGTTCTTTGTCGTTGGGGATTTGAGGGTTCACCACACCTCTACCGTTAAGGTAAACCTCTTCAAGGCATTCTTTTAGCTCAAAGTTATTACGCAAAGCGGGTACACCGCCAGTAATCGCGCAGGCACCCACTGCCACCAGTATTTTGCATTGCTTGCGGAATTCCTTAAGTACTTCGATATTTTCGGAATTACACACACCTCCTTCAATTAAACCAATGTCGCAATTTCTGACATTTTTAATGTCGGTAAGCGGAGAACGATCGAACTCAACGATATCGGCCACGGCGATGAATGCTTCATCAATATCGAGAAAGGACATGTGGCAACCAAAGCAGCCTGCCAGTGAGCAAGTAGCAAGGCGTATTTTTTTTGTCATGTGCTCGCCTCAGTAGTGTCAGGTACACAGGTGTTTTGTTGGTCGATGGGTATTTTATCAAATTGGCGTTGGCCGATGGGAATTGAAAATGGTTTTGATCGATTCATTAACGCGCCGGTTGGGCAAACCTTGATGGCTTCGTCGTTTTTATTTATTTGGCTATCTTTTAGTTTGCCGCTTTCAGAGTTAATGATGAGTTGCGTGGAGGGGCCGCGACCGCTGAGTGCAAAAACATTTTTCTTGTCGTACTCCTGGCTGGCCCGCACGCATAATTCACATTGTATACAGCGATCTCTATCTAACAGTACATCGGGATGGCTTGCATCCAGCGATCGCTGTGGGAGTTGGTGGGCGAAGTGGGTGTCATGCATATCGAGGGAATAAGCCACGGCTTGTAATTGGCAATTGCCACTTTTTTCACAAAAGGGGCAGTGGTGGTTACCTTCAGCAAAGAGTAATTGAACGATTGCACGCCGTTGTGATTGGAGTTCGCGGGTATTGTTTTCTACTTGTTGGTGGGCTTCAGCAGGTTCTGTACAGGCGGAAACCCAGCGACCATTTACCGTTACAGTGCAAAGCCTGCAACTGCCGTGGGCCTTGTAACCCGCTTTATGGCACAGGTGAGGAATATACACTCCCGCCTGTTCTGCCGCTTCGATAATGCTCTGTCCTTCGGAAAAGGGGATGTTTTGTTTATCGATATTTATTGTCTGGGGCATTATTTTTCTCCCTCATTGACAATACGCAGCGAGCGAGCGGTATCCAGGCTTTTTTCCACATCAAAGTCGGGTGACCAGTTATCATCACCGGGTTTGAGTTGTTTACGAAATTGCGCCAGCCCCTGTTTTACAATATGGCTGGCTGTTTTCCCTAAGCCGCAATGACTGAATCTATCCATCAGCATATTTAATTCTTCGAGCTTTTCTATATCGCGTGGTGCTGCTTCCCGTTCAGTGATTTTTTTGAAAAGCTGGTGGTTTAATTGCGTGCCTACACGGCAGGGTGTGCAAAATCCGCAACTTTCGTGGGAAAAAAATTCTGTGAAGTTGATGATAGTATCGAAGGGGTTACGGCTGGTGTTGAAAATCATAAACGATCCACCTGTTGCAACATCTTCGTAACACAGCTTGCGAGTAAATTGTGTTTTATCGAGCAATTCACCGGCTGGGCCACCCACTTGTACAAAGGATGTATTTTCGGCCCCCGAGGCGACAATGATTTCCTGTATTGTGACACCCCAAGGGAATTCGTAAATCCCTGGTTTTTGGGTGTCACCAGAAATACTGAGTAGTTTAGTACCTTTGGATTTCTCCGTACCGATTTGGGAAAATGTTTCCCGGTCTTGAGAGAAAAGTGCAGCGGCCATTGCAAAGGTTTCAACATTGT
>JAESUE010000356.1 GCA_016763235.1 Pseudomonadales bacterium | reverse complement strand
CCGTAATTAAATATCAGCGTCCCCCAGTCTCGGTGCTCTCCCTTTAGGGGGTCTTCGTGCTCATAGACAGCGGACCCGTCAAAACGCGCCAAGCCGTGAGCATCTTTCGGAAAATGCGCGGGCACCCAGTCGAGTAGAACGCGAATATCATTTTGATGGCATTTATCAATAAAGTAACGCAGGTCATCCGGTGACCCGAAGCGGCTGCTCGGCGCGAAGAAACCCGTTACCTGATACCCCCATGAATCATCAAAAGGGTGCTCGGTAATTGGCATTAGTTGTATTGCGTTAAAACCTTGCTCGCACACATAAGGAATAAGCTGATCGGCCAATTCCCTGTAATTTAGAAAACCCCCTTCACTAGATCGTCGCCAAGAGCCTGCATGAATTTCATAGATGGTAAGCGGCGCATGTAGCCAGTCGCTCTCGTCCCGCCGTTTAATCCAGTTTTCATCTTGCCAGGAATGCTTTACCTCATGCGCTACGAGGGAGGCCGTATTCGGACGCATTTCAAAATGGTTTGCATAGGGGTCGCTTTTTAAATGCAAATCACCTGTGCCTCGATGGCGAATTTCATATTTATACAAACAACCCAAATCCATGCCTGGAATAAAAATCTCCCAAACACCCGTGCCGCCACGGCAAGTCATCATATGGCTGCGACCATCCCAACGATTAAAATCACCCACCACGCTGACACGTTCGGCATTAGGCGCCCATACGGCAAAACGCACACCCAAGGTACTATTTACTAAACAACTATGGCTTCCAAATAATCGATAAGCGTGCCAATGGGCTTGGGAGTTGAAGCGTTGAAGTTCTGGCTGATCCAGAATAGGCGCAAAATAGTAGGGATCAATATACTCATGACGAGTGCCAACGGGATCGGTAAATACCAATGTAGGAGGCATAGATAAATCGGACTGTTTCCCCTGCCAAACGAAAAGACCAGACGTATCAGTTTCACGCATCGGCACCATTTCAGTGCTATCAGAAGAGGTTTTAATACTTATTGCTGACAAATCAGGACGATAAACATGAAGAACCACTTCGTCTTTATATTGAGTAAAGCCAAGCAGCGAATGTGGGCTATGGTAACGCGCTGTGACAAGCGCCTGCCAAGCTTGATCATTGTAGAATTGCTCAAACTGTTTCACTTTCATGATACCTGCATCACTATCCATTTCTATGAGCATCAAGACAAAAAGACTCCTTTAAAAAACACCAATACCAAGCATTTAAAAATACCCCATTCGTTCTGAGCATATCCTCCATTTATGACAAATATATGATCGGCCTTATCCAATCTGAAATGAGCCTGAAGTTTATCTTTATTTAGCCCATGACCGCCCTTATGAGAGCCATCATGAATAGAGAAAACCTCTCTCAGCCCTATTTAGAAGCCGCCAAAAGCCGCTCGCCAGATACTACCCCTATAATGCTGAAATATATTACGGCTCGACTTTCATGACAAAGTTGAAGAATCGTACACCATCAATATGATCGATTTCAGCCCCCAAATAGACCGCATCACCACATACACTAAAAGAAAAACACGCGCCCGTTAAGCGGATGAAAGCGCTGATTAATGCACTCTTTCATCTTCATAATCTTCATACCTCGCCCGCCGATAGTTATTCTTAGCGTTAAGGTGCTTCCCTACAAAACCAACATCCAAGGCAAACCTTCCTATACTCAAGTAAGCACAAGCAAAAACCCCCAATAAAGAGGCTTTTCCAGAAATGAAACTGAGCAAACTGATTACCTACACCCTTCTCGCAGGCTTTATCGCCGCCCCCGTATACGCCAAAAAAGAGCATAATAAACACCATCTTCCACCAGGGCTTCAAATGAAAGCCGATAACGGCGGTTCTTTGCCTCCTGGCTGGAAGAAAAAACTTTCTAAAGGAAAGGTATTGGATAAAAATATTTATGATCAAGGGAAAGTAATAAAAGCCATTGATGGCAAAGGCATTATTACTGTTCAAGTAGATGACAAGGTGGTTCGACTGTACAAGGCCACAAGAGAAATTGTGGATATATTAAAATAGCGGCACCCATACAATTAAACGCTAGAAACCCACCTTTCAGAATACCCCTAAGCAGCCAATTATTAAGCGACAATAGAGGCTGCTTATCTCTCCCCCCCTGCTTTACACACCCAAATTACGTTTTAAAGTTCCACACACCACGCCATCGTAAAATTGAAATGCCGCTTGCCATAAGCTTAATACTGTCTATAATACCACTGTACACATAAACAGTATTAGGCGAAAAAGATGCGCGTAAGCTCTCTGGAAAAACTATTTAACAGCCGAAAAATATGGCGTGCTTCACATCAACTCCCCCCAAAAAACAAGGGCATCAACAGCGGCTTCCCGCAACTCAACTGTCAACTTCCCCATAACGGGTGGCCCAGCGCAGGCTTAACAGAATTACTCTGCGATCAAGCGGGTATTGGCGAGTTATCCTTACTAAGCCCTGCTCTGGCACAACTTAGCCAGCAAGCGGGCTGGATTGTTTGGGTAGACCCACCCTACACCCCCTACCCACCAGCGCTGGCGCAACAGGGCTTTGATTTAAGGCGCACCATGCTAATACACACCCAATCGCAGGCCGAACAACTTTGGACGCTAGAAACCCTCTTAAAAGCCGATTACTGCCACGCCGCACTATTCTGGCCAAAACGCTATTCCACCAAAGCCTTGCGGCGACTGCACATGGCGGCCAGCCAAGGTAAAAGCTGGGGCATCGCTTTTCGCCCAATATCCAGCCAAGCGCATGCCTCCCCTGCACCCTTGCGCATACGCCTTAGCCATTCAAATAAAAATGTCCGCTCTAATTTGCAACAAACAAACGTGGAACAAACCGGTTTGGAAATAGAAATCATCAAACGGCCAGGTAACTGGGCATCAGAAACGTTCTGCGTTCCTATTCAACAACAGCTTCGTCAACATCAAGCGTACTCCGCTAATACACCGCACTACCAAACTGAGAAACAAAGGGATCAGCAGCCGGTCATTCATCATAACTTTATACAAAATAAAACAGGCTGCACTCTTCCCCTAGAAGAAAAAACAGCAGAAAAAATAAAACAGCCAACACAAAACAGCGTCACCCCCTTTCCGCCGCTATAACGCCATGAGCCACCGCCCCCACTATCTTTGCCTCTACTTCCCCCTCTTGCCGCTGGAAATATTTTCACGCGCAATGGAAGACGAGCGCCCCTTCGCATTGGAACACAGAATAAAAAACCGACGCTGCATCGCAATGTGTAATGCCTCAGCGCAATCACAAGGTATTACACGCGGCATGAGCATTAGCCAAGCCTACTCGTTAACACCTGAACTTCTGGTAAATATGGAAGATGCACAACAGCAAGCGAAAACCTTACAACAGCTTGCTACCTGGGCCTATAAAATAAGCCCGGAAATATTTTTGAAGAATAATCACGCGCTCATTATTGAAGTGGGCAGTTGTTTTAAAATGCACGGAGGCTTAAACCCTTTTTTGTTATTGATTAAAAATAAAACCCAGCAGCTCGACTACCACTGTAGTGCAATCATCACCCACAGTTTTTCAGGTGCCTACCTCTTAGCAAAACAATATCCCCTGCCTTCGACTCAGTCTGATTAACAATGCCAATATTTTGAACTTAATGCTCTCGATTCATTACCACTCGCGTTAATGGATATTAACGCAACACAAAAAGAAAAACTCACCGGCATGGGCTTTAAAGCATTGGGTGACTTATTCAAAATCCCCGAGGCTGCCTTGCATAAACGTTTTGGAGAACGCTTCATTCAACAGCTAAGAGAAATAAAAGGCGAAGCGATTCCAACTCTGCCAAAATTCACATTACCCGATAAATTCTCAAGCACCGCTAGTTTCATCGAAGGACTTGAACTCGTAGAACAACTTATCTTCCCTTTACAGCGTTTACTCAGCGAACTGGGAAACTACCTTCTTGTTCGTCAAAAAACCTTTCGACAATTAAAAATCACTTTGAGTTTTCGTGAACAAAAAAATGAAACCCTGCATTTGGGTTTAAGCCAAAATCGCCAAGCCCACCGTACTTTTGTAAAAGAAATGACAACACTTCTTCGCTTAAAAATAAACAATCATACCCTGCAAGCACCGGTAATTTTATTGTCATTAGATGTACAGTATTTCTTCCCCTTACAACAACAAAGTGACGACCTATTTGCCCCACAAAAATCCAGCACAGAAAGCCCAGAAGCCCTGCTTGATCAACTACAAGCTCGCCTTGGCCCCCACGCGCTACAGGGAATGCAATCACAGGAAGACCACCGCCCCGAGCGCGCATTTTCATTACAAGACGTCAATTTAAGCCAGCATCAAACAACGCCTTTACTGCTACCTGAACGCCCCCTTTGGCTGCTCAACGAACCCCGCCCCTTAATAACCATTGATCATCAACCCCGCATGAATGGCCCCATTAAATTGCTCAAAGGGCCTGAACGTATTGCCAGTGGCTGGTGGGATCACAAACCCATTCAGCGAGATTATTTTATCGCGAGCCATCAAAATGGTGCCTTGTATTGGGTATTCCAAACAGTCGAAGAAAAAAATTGGTATTTACATGGCATGTTTTCCTGATCAAAATAATCAAGCCATCAGCGAGCGGCCTCTCGCTTATACAGAACTGCATTGTCTGAGCAACTTCACATTTATGCGTGGCGCATCCCACCCCGAAGAACTGGTGAGCGAAGCAACACGCTTGTCTTATAAAGGCATAAGCATTACCGATGAATGCACCTTATCGGGCGTGGTGCGCGCACACCAGCAAGCCAAACAGGATGGAATTAAACTATTAATCGGCAGCGAATTTAAATTGGGAAACAACAGCACACTGATTATTATCGCCACCCATCGCCAAAGTTATGGCCAACTCTCTGCATTAATTACCCAGTGCCGACGTCATGCAGAAAAAGGCAGTTATCAGATTCATATTGAAGATATTAAACGTTTTATTCGTGCAGCCGTATTAATTTTATTACCGGATTACCGTGACCCAGATGTTGTTTTACTGGACAGCCTTAGCAAACATTATAAGCATTCACTATGGTTGGGTTTAAATCTGCATTATCTTGCCGACGAGGAGCTTAAAAAACAACAGCTTTACCAGTTGGCTAATAAATTTAACTGCCCATTAGTGGCCTGTGGAAGCGCCCTAATGCACAGTATTTCTCAACAAAAACTGCAAGACACCCTCACCGCCATACGCCACAACCAATCCATTCATCAACTCGGTTTACGCTTAGAAAGCAATGCAGAACACTACCTGCGCCCATTGGAAACATTACAACAAATTTATCCACCAGAAACCTTGTCTGAAACACAAAACATTCAGCAACGCTGTCATTTTTCATTGGATGAATTACGTTATGAATACCCATCAGAAGTCGTGCCACCGGGAAAAAATGCCACACAATATTTACGCGAACTCGTCATGCAGGGTGCGCAACAGCGCTGGCCTGAGGGCACTCCCGAAAAAGTCAAAAATATACTCGAAAAAGAACTGCTTTTAATTAATGAATTACGCTACGAATATTACTTTCTCACCGTATACGACATTGTGCAATTTGCCCGTAGCGAAGGTATATTGTGTCAAGGGCGTGGTTCTGCGGCCAATTCTGCCGTCTGTTTTTGTTTATCTATTACCGAAGTAAACCCCGCGTTGAATGAACTACTCATCGAACGTTTTATTTCCAAAGAACGCAACGAACCACCCGACATCGATGTGGATTTCGAACACCAGCGCCGCGAAGAAGTCATCCAGTTTATTTACAAAAAATACGGCCGTGACCGCGCAGCCCTTGCCGCCACTGTCATCACTTATCGCCCCAAAAGCGCCATACGCGATGTAGGCAAAGCCCTGGGCTTTGATCTCAACCAAGTGGAACAAATGAGCAAAGCCTTTGCCTGGTGGGATAAACGATCTGAGTATTTATCCCGCTTACAAGAATCTGGCATCAATACCGATACACCCACCATGCAACATTTTATGCAACTGGTAGAACGCATTCTCACCTTCCCTCGCCACCTTTCTCAACACGTAGGTGGGTTTATTATTTCCCAAGGCCCACTCTCTCAACTGGTTCCCATAGAAAATGCCAGCATGGTTGATCGCACCATCATTCAATGGGATAAAAATGATCTCCAAGCACTAGGACTAATGAAAGTAGACATACTCGCCTTAGGCATACTCACCGCCATTCGAAAATGCTTTACCTATCTAAGCACGCTACGAGGCCAGCAATGGACAATGGCAAAACTGCCAGCGGAAGACCCCAAGGTCTATCAAATGTTACAAAATGGTGACAGTACCGGATTATTCCAAGTGGAATCCCGCGCTCAAATGGCCATGCTGCCACGGCTAAAACCGGTCACTTTTTATGATCTCGTTATTCAAGTCGCCATTGTTCGCCCTGGCCCCATTCAAGGGAAAATGGTTCATCCTTATTTAAAACGTCGGCAAGGTCTAGAAGCAGTCCATTATGCTAACGATGAAATTAAACAGGTATTAAGCCGCACACTGGGTGTGCCTATTTTTCAGGAACAAGTCATCAAACTCGCCGTGGTAGCCGCTGGTTTTTCTGCCGGTGAAGCCGACCAATTACGCCGTGCTATGGCGCGTTGGAAAAAAACCGGCGAACTGGAGCCCTTCCAGCATAAACTTAAACAAGGAATGCGTGAACGCCACTACCCCGAAACCTTTGCCGAACAAATTTGCCAACAAATACAGGGTTTCGGTGAAT
>JAESUE010000355.1 GCA_016763235.1 Pseudomonadales bacterium | reverse complement strand
GGCGGACAACACGGACATGAAGGGGTTACGCTCAAACAAATTGATGAGCCCGATGAAGTTGAATTGATTCAGATTGATCGGCGCACGCTGCCAAGAGGCAATTACGAAGAGGCAGGGGTCGAACGTCGCCAAGTCTTCGACATTCAAATATGCCGCTGGGTCACTGAATATCAGGCCGAAATCTTAATCGATAAAACCTCCGGTAATCGCTATGTTGCGCCATTCCCTGATGAAGTTAGCAAAGCCGTACAATACGGTAAACAGCTCAAAGCCCATGCGCCCCCCCTGTGTCAAAATAGCTGTCGCAGTATCAATTGATTCCCTATAACAGAGTGCAGGAGTTTTTCGCCGATCAAATGGGTATTCCGATCAGTGAAGGCTCGGTCTACAATTTCAATATGGAAGCCTATAAAAAGCTTGAAACTTTTGAGGCTATTACCAAGAAAAATTTAATTGATGCGCCGCTATTGCATGTCGATGAGACAAGCATAAACATTAACGGAGTAAGGCATTGGTTGCATTGTGCAACGAACGCCTCATGGACTTATTTCTTTGCACACAAGAATCGCGGCAATGAAGCAACGGATCCCGAGGGCATATTGCCCGCGTTCAGAGGTGTGTTATGTCATGATCACTGGAAGCCCTATTACTGTTACTGTGATTGCCTGCATTCCTTATGTAATGCCCATCATTTACGCGAGCTGACACGGTCTTGGGAGCAAGATAATCAAAAGTGGGCCAAATTCATGCAGGATTTTCTGGCGAGCTGCAATCGAGCGGTTCATGATGCCGGTGGCAAGCTTTGCAGCGAGGACTCACAAAAGAATTGGCAAGCCTATCGCGCCATATTGAAAGCTGCAGAAATAGAATGCCCACCGCCCGATGAAAAAGACCGCAAAGGTAAGCGGGGCCGATTAAAGCGCAGTAAATCCCGCAATCTTCTCGAGCGTTTTATCAAATTCGAGGAGGATGTCCTGCGATTTATGGATAATGAGATCGTGCCTTTTACGAACAACCAGGGTGAGCGAGATATTCGCATGACGAAAGTCCATCAAAAAATATCCGGGTGTTTTCGTAGCATGAACGGTGCGAATATATTTTGCCGCGTGCGCGGTTATTTGTCGACATGTCGCAAGCAAGGCATGAGTTCCAGCGAGGCTTTGACGCTATTGTTCAATGATGAGTTACCGGATTTCGCCAAATAACTAAAAATTACGCTGAGTAGTTACAAAAATTTATGCCAACTACTTGGCTTCGTGGCCTATTGCCACTGTGGTACAATTCCGCCGCTTTAAAATTGATTAATGGTGCGTTATTAAAGCACCAGCAATGCGCCACCACAGGACAGGGAATGATGTTGAAGCCAATACAAAACAAGCCGTTAAAGGCGCTTAGAAAAAATAAAACCTTACAGACTTTTTGTTGTTATGCCGGCCTGAGTGCCAGTGTATTACTACTGAGCGCCTGTGGTGGCGGCAGTAGCTCTAGCGAAAACGAGCCAGAGCGCACTGTTACTCCTATTCCTGTTGCCCCCGCTGGCCCTGTTGTGAGTGTGGGCAACGCGCAGGTGATTGAGGGGGAAGCCGGTACAACAGCAGAAATGACCTTCACCATCACCTTGGCAGAAGCGTCTGATTCAGTAACATCGGTGAATTACAGCACGCAAGATGGCAGCGCGAGCAGCCTCGGTGAGAATGCTGACTTTGTTGAAGCAAGAGGCATCGTGAACTTTGCCCCCGGTGAAACCAGTGTAAATGTCAGCGTGCAGGTGCTGGGTGATGATGTGTTTGAAGTAAATGAAACGTTCACGTTGGTTTTATCCCAAGCGCAAGGGCTGGAGCTGGATGAAAGCAGCACCGCGACAGGCACTATTGAGCTGGATGAAGATGCCGATTCCAAAGGTTACTTTTTTGGTTCTGCTACAACTAAAAATGCCGATGGTGAAGATGTCGTGATCGATGACTTAATTGGGCTGGCTTATGAAGAGCGCTTAATGCTGTTTAGTAAAACCGGCACCGGTAACGTGCTTTATGATATTAAGAATATTGAGGTGACGGGTGCCGAATACAGTGGCATCGCACAGGTGTATGTGGATGGCATTAACCTAATTTCTGTTGCCGTAACAGGCGCGACGACTGAGGCAAGTATTACCGGCACGATGGCTGGGGCGGATTTTGCTAATGCTAGTTTTGAGGTGAACTTTATGGATGAGTCAAATAAAGAGGCAGGAACTTGGGAGCGAATAAACACAGTGGATGGCAATAAGACATGGAAGGGGGATATATATGGAGCAGCACCGGATAGTGGAAGCTTTTTTTTAGGAGCAAGTAGGATCTACCAGGGTCTGTCCCAACGATGTGTAAATTTCGAGCGCCTGTGGTGATAACAGATATTAATATCTATCGATTAGCTCATGATGTTGAAGACTATTATGACCCATGCAGTTTTACCAGCACTGGGCACACAGGTTTTGCATCAGTTATTACGGATGCAACAGAGGATGATACTTTGGTCTACGGCTTTAGCAATGGTGATTACGCTCAGTTTAGTGTCATGAGCCGCAATTAATATTTTAGCTGATAGTTAGCGCTATCAGCTATTTACTTTACTTTTCCTTCGTTTTTTTGGCTTGTTTTTATGTATTACTTCCCTGGCTTATCTGTTGTTCACCTTCCATCTTGGATTGTTCGTTTTTTACTTTGTCCGTTATTAGTTATAAATTTATTTGCTTTGTCGGTGCAAGCGGCTCCGCTGGGCGGACAAATTGTGGGTGGCAGCGGCGGGATTAATCAAGCGGGTTTACATACCACCATTCAACAAAGTTCATCCTCCTTAGCCATCGACTGGCAGAGTTTTAATATTAATAGTGATGAGCGCGTGCAATTTATTCAGCCGAATAAACATGCCATCGTTTTGAATCGTATTTTAGGCAATAGCGCTTCGCAGATTTTTGGCCGCTTAGATGCCAATGGTCAGGTTGTTTTGGTAAACCCCAATGGCTTGTTTTTTGGCGAAAGTGCGGTAATTAATGTGGGGGGTTTATTGGCATCGGGTTTGGCTATTTCAGCCGATGATTTTTTAAATGGCGATTATGTGTTTGCCGAAATGGATGGCCGTGATGGCGCAGTCATCAACCAAGGGATTATTCAGGCAGCAACCGGTGGTTCAGTGAGTTTATTGGGCCGCAGGGTGGAAAACAAGGGGTTTATTGCTGCACATTTAGGTGCGGTGAATTTGGTGGCGGCAAAAGAGGCGGTATTATCGTTTGATCACGATGGCTTAATGGGCATTAAAGTGAACAAAGCCATTTTGCAAGATGAACTGGGTTTAAACCCTGCCTTGCTGAATGCCGGCACTATTAAAGCAGAAGGTGGCCGCGTGTTATTAACGGCCAGTGTCAGCAGGGGTGTTTTTTCTGGCGCGGTGAATAACGGTAGACTACAGGCTACAACTAGCGTGGTGGTTAATGACGATGGTTCTTTTACCTTGGGAGCCGGTGCCGATGTTGTCAACAGTGGGGAAATTAATGTATCAAGCTCGGCTGGTTTAGGTGCTGGGCAAGTTGTGCTGCTCGGTGAAAACATTACCCATAGCGGCCACATTCATGCCAATACGGTGGATGGCCAAGCAGGGAGCATTGAGCTGCAAGCCAGAGACACCTTATTACAAGAAGGGGCGGGCGTGACCTCTGCCCGCGCAGAATTAAGTGGCAAGGGCGGTGATATTAAATTACTCGGTAATAAAGTCGGTTTGTTGGCTCAAAGTGTGGCTGATGCTTCGGGCGCAAGCGGGGGTGGTGCGGTATTAATCGGCGGTGATCGAGAAGGCCAAAATATTTTGGTGCCTAACAGTGAATTTATTTTTATTGGCGCAGAAAGTCATGTTTACGCCGATGCCTTGTTAGAAGGTGATGGCGGAAAAATAATAACGTTTGCCGAGGATACGGCACGCATTTACGGGGGTTTATTTGCGCGGGGTGGTGTAGAGGGTGGCAATGGCGGTTTTATTGAAACTTCCGGATTAAAAGGTTTTGAGATATTAGCGGCGCCGGATGTCTCCGCTTATATGGGTGCTGGTGGCGTTTGGTTGATAGACCCTAATGATATATTGATCACGTCAAATAATTCGGAAACGAACATTAAAGAGGGCTTTGACAAAGACTTGAATGCGGACGTTTTTAAATCAACAGGTGATGGGGCCAGAATCGGCGTGGATTTAATTGTTGAGGCACTTGATGACAACAGCACGGTGATGATCAAAACATCAACGAGTGGTGTCAATGGCGAGCTTGGAAATATAACGTTCATTGAGGGTTTGGATTATAGCGGCATTGGTGAAAGCACTTTAATACTGGACGCGGCAAATAACATTATTTTGGCCGATGGAAAAAAAATACATGATGACTCTATTTCTAGTTTTTATTCTAGTTCGCATTCTGACTCTATAGATAAACTCAATATTGAGTTTATCGCCGGTGGTTCGGTAGTTCTAGGAAGTGAATCAAGCATAGCAACCCAAGGTGGTGATTTTACGGTTACATCTGCCGGTTTCAGTAGTTTAGGAACAGTAAATACCTCAGGCGTTGAAAGAACGCTCTCAGGTGAAGAAATAAACCCCGGTGGGGATATCACTATTAATACCACTGGTGATCTAATCACAGGCACCTTAATTTCCACTGGTGGAGTTGCGAGGAATTCAATAGGCCAAAAAGCCGGTGCAATAACACTAACAAGTGGTACTAATATTAATGTCAGTGGTGCCATTTCAGCGCTGGGTTCTAATGCAGAGAAAAGCTCGTCGAGAGGATTTGTTGGCGGTGCTGGTAATGCCGTGACACTTACAGCAGCAGGCGACGTGATTTTATTGCAAGAAATTGATGTAAGTGGCGGTGCAGGGGATCAAAAATCCGGATCGACGCCACAAAATGGTGGTGATGCCGGCAATATTATTATAAGTGGTGCAGCTATTTCCCTTGGTGCTAATCTTACTGCTAAAGGGGGTTCTTCTGAGAACGGTGAAGACGGCAAGGGCGGGAATATTACATTTTCTGGCTTCAGCACCCTTACCTCAAATGTCGAAATTAATACATCAGGAAATACCGCCGGCGACATTACCTTTAGCAATGAAATACTCGGAACAACCCCCTCAAGTGAAAGCCTCACCTTAACCGGAAAAAATATTAACCTATTGGGCAATATTGGCACATCCAGTATCAGCCTTGGTGATTTAACTATCATATCCACTGGTGATGTCACCGCAACCAATAGCCAGCTCTTTGTTAAATCCCTCAATATTGATAGCGCATTAAATGTTGCGGTGAATAGCATCAGTACAAATACCGTTGATGTTGGCGCTGGCAATATTATCATTAACTTTACGAAAAACTTTGAAAATACTGGCTCGATAAGCGCGTTAGCAAGTGGAACTGGCGGCAATGGGAATATACAAATTACCGGTAACGGTTCAAATAATATATTTACTATCGGCAGCGATATCAGTGGCGGTGGTGTTGCGTTAAATGGCAATGGCGGGAATGATACCTTTAATCTTGCTGCGAATATCACTGGAAAAACTTCAGCCAGCGTATCAGGAGGAAGCGGAAATGATACCTTTAATATCCAAGCACCTGCGCTGTCGCTGAATATCGATGGCGGCAATGACAGCGACACTCTCGTTGGTGCGAATGTCGATAATCAGTGGGATATTTTAGGGGCTTCAAGCGGTGCGCTTTATCAGTCCGACACTCCAAGTTCTAAAATTACATTCTCTAATTTAGAAACCCTGCAAGGCGGCACGGCTGCGGATGTGTTTGCCTTGGGAGCAAATGGGGAAATAGGTAAACTTATTGGCGGCAAAGGTTCGAATAGCTTGCAGGCACGGAATGCCGATAACACTTGGGAAATTACTGCCGAAAACGCGGGTAAGGTTGATTACGTTGGCTCTTTCTCACAGATACAAACTCTGATTGGTGGAAGTGAAAAGGATGATTTTTTTCTCAGCGCAACCGGTGCGATCACTACGGCGATTTATGGCGGGCTTGGGACTAATCGTTTACAAGCCAGAGATGTGAGTAATGTTTGGAATATTACCGGTATAGATAGCGGTAATGTTTCCAATGTGGCTGCATTTTTCAAGATCGCAGAGCTTTATGGTAATGAAGGCAAAGACGATTTCTTTTTAATGCCCGGTGGTTCTATTTCTCGTTTTATCGATGGCGCTGGTGGGGCCAATAGCCTGACAGCCGACAACGTGCAAAATACGTGGGCTATTACGGGCAAAAATAGCGGTTCTGTAGGAAGTGCTGTGGTCTTTGAAAATATTCAAACTCTAGTTGGCGGCAGTGAGGCGGATCACTTCATTCTCAGTGGTAGCGGCGAAGTAACGGGGGCTTTTCAGGGAAAGGGCGGTGCTAATAGTTTGAAAGCCCGTGATGCGGATAATATCTGGCTCATCAACAAACTGAATGGTGGAAGCCTCAATGGCGTCTCTTTTAGTGATATTCAAACCCTTGTTGGCGGTAATGTCTACGATAAATTCTCGTTGGGTGGTTCCGGTTCTATTTTTACTTTAATCGACGGTGGTGGTGGCCTGAATAGCCTAGAAGCGCTGGGTAAGTCGAACATTTGGCTGGTCAACGAGAAAGACGCTGGAAGCATCAATGGTGTAACTCCTTTTAGTCAGATTCAAACCCTGCTGGGCAGCAGTTTTAACGATGATTTTACTTTATCTGAGAGTGGGTCTATCAGCGGTAAAATTGTGGGCGGAGCAGGGGATAACAGCTTAACGGGGCGTGATGTTTTAACAACGTGGAATATTACGGGTGATAACGCGGGAAGTAGCGCTGATGTAATCGCCTTTAGAGATATTCACACTCTGATTGGTGGCGATCAGGCAGATAACTTCATCGTAGAAAACACGGGTTCTATTTCTGCCGTGGTCGGTGGTGCTGGGCTTAATAGCTTAAAAGGACGTGATTCGGGCGATACCTGGACTATTACAGGTAGTGAGGCTGGGTTTACGACGTCTGTGTCTGAGTTTAGTACGATTCAAACCCTAAAAGGTGGGATGGGCGACGATGTGTTTCGTCTGACTAAGGTGGGAGACATCAGTGGCAGCATTGAAGGCGGTGGTGGGCAAAATAGCCTTCAAGCCCGTGATGTCATTAACGTTTGGAATATCACTGCCGCAAATACCGGTGTTGTTGATCATGTGGCCGCTTTTAGTGGTATTCAAACCTTAATAGGCGGCACCAATAACGATACGTTTACTCTTAGCGCTAGCGGCCCGGTGATTACGGCGATAAACGGCGGCGGTGGGGCTGGTTTAAATACCTTGGTGGCAAAAGTTGACCAGGATAATGCATGGAATATTACCCGTACTGACGGTGGTAGTGTTAATGGCGTGGCTTCGTTCGATGGCATTCAAACCTTACAAGGCGGGAACCTTGCGGATAACTTTACGTTGTCTGAAAGTGGTTCTATCACCGGTAAAATTATAGGCGGCTCGGGTGCCAATAGTTTAACGGGGCGTGATGTCTCAACAAGGTGGAATATTACGGGTGTTAATACGGGAAGTAGCACTGATGTAATCGTCTTTAGAGATATTCAAACTCTGACTGGTGGCGATCAGGCAGATAACTTCATCGTAGAAAACACGGGTTCTATTTCTACGCTGATTAATGGCGGTGGCGGGAACAATCGCCTGCAAGCGCTGGGTTTGGATAATAGTTGGAATATTACCAGTGACAACGCCGGTTCGGTGAACGGTGTGCCGGTTTTTAGAAACATCCAAACGCTGGTGGGTGGCGATGGCGCAGATGACTTTATCATTGGTGGTTTGGGTAAGGTAGCAGGCGGAATACAAGGCGGGGCGGGGGATAATAGCCTTCAAGGAAGAAACACCGCGAACACGTGGACAATCACCGATTCGAACACCGGGAATGTGATCAATGTGACCGATGTGATGGCCTTTGAAGATATTCAAACCCTAAAAGGTGGGACGGGTAACGATACGTTTTTCCTGAAAGGTGCAGGCGCAATCAGCGGCGGCATTGAAGGCGGTACGGGGCAAAATAGCCTTCAGTCGCGTAATGAAAATAATACGTGGAGTATCACTGGGGAAAATTCGGGCGAGGTCAATCATGTGGCTTCTTTTAGTGATATTCAAACCCTTATTGGTGGTAGTGCAAACGACAAATTTTCTCTCGACCTGCACGGCGCTATAAGCACTGCTATTCAGGGTGGTGGTGGTGTAAACACTTTGTTCGCAAGAGATCAGTACGTCAATGCTTGGCTGATTGATCGGGTCGATGGAGGGTCTGTTGATGGCGTAAAGGCTTTTGAAAACATTCAAATCTTGCGTGGGGGAAGCCTGGCGGATGAGTTTAGGCTTTCCGAAAATGGGTCGGTCAGCGGTAAAATTGTAGGCGGAATAGGTGCCAACTGTTTAATAGGGCGTGATGCATTAACCGATTGGCTTATTGATGGCGTTGATGCTGGAAGCAGTGATGATGTGGCTTCTTTTAGTGATATTCAAACCTTAATCGGTGGCGCTAACGTTGACTGGTTTAAATTAGAAACGGCTGGTTTTATTTCTACGCTGATTGATGGCGGTGATGGCCTTAATAGCCTGCAAGCGGGGAATAGCGGAAACACGTGGAATATTACCGGCAGTAATATTGGCTCGATGGATGATGTAAACGCTTTCAGCCAGATTCAAACGCTGATGGGCGGGTCTGGGGTGGATGATTTTATAATGACTGCCGATGGAGAAATAACGGGCGAAATACAGGGTGGTTTAGGCAGCAATAGCCTCAAGCGGGAAGGCGCTATTAACACGTGGTCTATCATTGGGCGGAACAAAGGCCTCATTAATGGTGTGACTGCATTCAGTGCCATTCAAACCCTAAAAGGCGGGACGGGTGATGATGCGTTTATTCTTGATTCCTCTGGAGAAATTAGTGGCGGTATAGAGGGCGGGCTAGGGGCGAACAAGCTTCAGGCGCGAGATGAAAATAACAGGTGGAACATTAGTGCTGAAAATGCGGGTAAGGTGGATAATGTTAATGCCTTCCTTGAGATTCAAACGTTGGTGGGCGGTAGTAAGGATGATGTGTTTATTCTTGGCTCCAATGGTGCGGTGAGCACGGCCATTCAAGGCCACGCTGGGGCCAATAGTCTGCAAGCCCGTGATGTGACCAATACGTGGAATATCAGTGGCTCTAACAGTGGCAATGTCACCCATGTTGGCGCTTTTAGTGGTATTCAAACTTTAGTAGGCGGCAGCGGCATTGATGATTTTATTCTAAGTGGTAGTGGTGGGGTGAGCGATGTGATTCATGGCAATGGCGGGGCCAATAGCCTGCAAGCGCGTGATGATGTGGCGAATACGTGGAATATCACCGATTCGAATACTGGGAATGTGACCAATGTGGCGGCCTTTGACGGCATCCAAACGCTGATTGGCGGCGCGGGTAACGATCGCTTTTTATTAGGCCCGACGGGTTCTATTTTCACCCTGATTAATGGCGGCGCTG
>JAESUE010000354.1 GCA_016763235.1 Pseudomonadales bacterium | reverse complement strand
GTACCCGCCTCAGCCTTGAAACTAAGATTAGAGAAGAGCGACGTATGATCTCGCACACATTCCAGCTCTTGAATTTCGATTGGGGGATGATCCACACTTGGGCCTAGTAACAAAATGAGATTAGCGGGCAATTATGCCGGTCTTACTGAAAGGATGCCAACCAGCACAGCAACAATCAGTACAATCATGGGTTTCACGCCCTTTATCACGAGTGAAAAAAGAGCAAAAGTGGGCTACCCTTGAGTAACAAAAACAAGGACAAAAATGGCTGGCAAACACCGATTTCAGCGCTCTCCGTAGCGGTTTAAATTGCCCTCAATTTTAACCCTTAAATTCAACCTGAAAGGGTGAGTTTAATCACTGCGACGGGGTCTTTGCACGAGAGAGACTAGAATGAAAATCGACCCACCCAGCATCGGCACCCAAGGGAGTATCGGCAAAGCCAACATCACGGTAAGCCAAGGTACATCACAAGTCGCCCAAAGCGCATCGCAGACAACAAGGCTTCCCCAGCTCGATCAACTTGTACGCCAAATAGCGCCAGACAACCAAAAAGTAATCGTTGCCACCGTACAGGCGAACAGCCTTCCATTATCCAACGTAGATAAAGCCCTTGGATCAAGCCAAACACAACTTTACCAAGTTCTTCTCAAGGTAGGAAATAAAGAATTCACCGCAGTCAGCCCTATCCCTCTATTGAAGGGGCAGCAAGTAGAACTCGAAATAAACCCCCTGAGAGGGCTGGCAATTAAACAAATCAGCATTGATAGAACCACGCTAATTAATGACGCCCTAAAACTACTAACCCCCAAACACGAAAACCTTAGTGCGCTTTTTACACAGCTGCCCCAACAGACCTCCCGACTTGAAAGCCCGAGCAATAAACAAGAAGCCACCATCCAGCAGCAACTTGAAAAAGCCATCACACGATTACTCAATCAAGCCCCACGAACACAGACCCTGCGAAACCCCCAAAAAATGCAGCAAACCCTCAAACAATCGGGTAATTTTTTCGAGCACCAGCTCAAACACGTTAATGAAAAACAAAACTCCAGCGCCCGACAAATTAAACATCCAGAAGGATTAAATAGAAGTTCGCTTAATCAAACCATCCAGCAAGATTTAAAAGGTCAGTTAAAACGTTTCGAGACAAACCTGCGTCAATTAAAGCAAGGCATGGAAAAAATTAGCCAAGCATCAGAAAAAACATCAAACGCTGATAAAAATAGCCAAGCAGTCATTAAGGCAAAAACTGAATCATCCACATCAATACAGATAAAAGGCGAAACAAAAACATCGACAGGCACGGGTGAAAATACGAATAGCAAAAGCACTGCCACTCAAAATGCCACAAAAGAAACCGCGAAACCTATTAACCCACCACTGCCCCAAGGTGCAGGGAAAGCAGCTCAATTAAATAAATTACCACCCGCTTTGCGTAATGCGCCTTATTTCCAAAACTCCCCTGCTGTTTTAAACCCAAACCAAAGCGAAACAAAACCTGGGCTGCGTAAGAATAGTCAAACCAAAGAAAATACCGCAAAGGTAATCGAAAGATTAATTCGCCAAACCAGTAATGCACTGGCAAAAATTCAACTGAATCAAATATCCAGCCTCAACCAAAGCAATCCTAACTCAACAGAAACAAGCACTACACAACAGTGGTTATTTGAAATTCCCGTGAATACCGGTAGCCATGTAGAAACGGTCAACATTCTTATCAAAGAGGAGGAAGAAAAAAAAGCGGATAAAAACAATGAAAAAGAAAAACGCTGGCATGTAAACCTTAGTTTTGACCTCGAAGAACTTGGCCGGCTACAAGTAGAATTCACCTTAATCGGAGAAAGTGCCCGCTCTACCATTTGGGTGGAAAATAGCGACACCTACCAACGTGTCGGCCCACAACTTTCAAACTTACAAACCCGCCTTGAAGCGCTTGGCTTAACAGTAGAGAAGTTAGATTGCCGCAAGGGTCTGCCCCCTTTGCAGAAAACCGGCATCAGCTCTCAACTCATTGACATCAATACATGAATAATAAAAACAATGACGAACTCGCCGTTGCTCTTTACTACGATGGTGACAAGGCACCAAGGGTTACCGCAACAGGCAGCGAAGAGGTCGCGCGGCAGATTATTGAATTAGCCATCGAGCACGATGTGCCTATTTATGAAAACCCAGAATTAGTAGGGCTGCTAGCCACGCTTGAACTTGGTGATGAAATCCCCGAAATACTCTATCGCACCATTGCGGAATTAATTTGTTTTGCTTACGAAGTCAGAGCAATGTCCGATGAGGAGAAAAGACAAAATGCCCGTGATCATGGTGAGTTTTAGACCGTAAACATTGAGGTGCAGCTTATGTGAGGTGAATAGTTACAAAACTACAAAACCGACACCTCAAATCACTGCAACACATAACACGCCCAATCAGGCAGCGGCACAATGTGTTCTGTCACCTGGCCATTGCGCACTACGGCAACTTGCTGGAAGGGATTTTCGACAACAGAATTGTCCAAAACTCTCACCTGATCACAAAGAGGAATCACTTTTTTTACGTTTTCTAACAAACGCGGGATGCGCTGTTCCACTTTTTCATTTGGGACATTATGCCCACCCTGCTTTACGCGCTGAAAAACACGGGCCTTGTTTAACGAGGGCTGCTGAAGGTGAATAAAAACCAATATAACTTGGTAACCGAGGGTTTTGGCTCTCGCAACAAAATCTATTTTTGAGGGGTGAGAAAACACGGTTTCAAAGCAGAAGCTACGTCCTTCAAGAAGCAAGGCATTACGTATTTCCTCAGCGGTTCTTGCTGCTTCGTAGCTATGCTGCTCTGGTGAGTCTGGGAATAATTCTCTGGCTATGACGTCCGCATTAACAAATGGCAATCCCAGGGGCGCGAGTCTCGTGCTGTAGAAGGTGCTTTTACCCGAGCCATTCCCCCCAACAAGCATCCATAATTGCCGCTGTACCATTAAGTCTATTCTCTCTCCATGGGGATAAACTCACCCATTGAGAACTGACCTATAGTGATGGTGCCATCTCCATCAATTTGCTCCAGTTGGTCGGGATAGGCTGAAGAGGCTTGATAACGAATAGTGGAGGGAGATACTACTGAGGCAGCAAGCCCCCCAGTTTCTCTATCCCGCTCAAGAGAGGAGAAAACGTCATCAGCATCTACTGCAGGTGCATTTACCGGCACAACCTGGAGCCTGGAAAGCCCCGTACTAACAGCCAGCAAACTGTCGGGATCAACATCTTTTGAGACACTGCGACCTAGGCTGGCCCAGTATTCAATTTGCTCAGCAGCACTACGATGCTGCCTGCGACCTGCTGTTGTAGCGGCCTTCATTAATTCATCTTGCAAACGCACAGGGGAAGCGGCTTTAGCCATAATAAAACACTCCATAATATAGTAGGCATACCCATACTGTAGCATTTTGCTACAGTATGTCAATTTTAAAAAAACCACCTTGAGAATTATTTGATTACATTGCTACCCAAAAATGTAATCTTAGCGAGACCAATGAACGAAAAACGTAACTACTCAGCGAACTCTGCAAGAGTTCAGATTGCGTTCAAATTTGAGCAGAACAAGGCGAAAAATGTGAGTTTATATGGTTAGATGATTATTTTTTAACGCTGTTATGCACGAATTTGAGCGTGAGCTGAGTAGTTACCAAAATGACTGCATTGTTTTTCAATGAGTCGAGGCAATGGCCGGTATATTTCCCTGATAGTTGGTTTTTATAATGCTCACGCATTCGTTTCTTTATATCGGCCGCTTCCCCTACGTAATACACCTTGAATGATTCATCGTTTGTTTTAACGCACCAAAGGTATACGCCGCTTATTACTTCATCAATGCCATCAAATATCGAATCACTTCCCTCGAATTTGTACGGGCCAATAAATTCAAGCTTGTCCATGTGCCACTCTTTTTATTTTTTGCTGCGCAATCAAGGTCCTGTAGCAGCTCTTTTAAACATAGCCCCTGGTTTCCGATCTGGCCGTATAAACAACACTTCGGACTAATTAGGCCGCAATACCCCAGTTTAACGCACACTCTTTAATATTTGCGACCCTCGAACCTGCTAACTGCTTGCCAGCTAAAGACCGCCGATTGCAGCCAATATATCCTCTTCCGCTTTGGAGCTTGCCCGGCTTGGTTTACCGCTATGCTGCTTGGCTGGCATATCAACGCCTTGAAGAGAAAAAGGCGTATGCATAGAATCAATACTCACGGCTTCCTTGGGTGGCGTTCGAGAAAGTATCGCTTCGGTTTTAAGCTGATTGATTCTCATACTAATGCGCTTTTCAGCTTCTACTACACGTTTTTTAACTCCATAAGTGGAGTCAGCCAGTGCTGCAATTTGATCTTGCAGGCCGAGCAATTCTTTTTCCATGGTGCTTTTCTGGCGCAGCAATAAAATAACCATGAGGATCATAATATTAACCAGGAATAAGCCCAGTAACGATAAAACAAATTGACTGTTCGCGAGGTTATCTACTATTTCCATGCCTGTGTTCTCCTCAATTTTTTGACGCCTTTTCCCTAATGATTCGCGTTGAAGCAGTTCGACTCCATACGGAGACCCAAATACAACAGTTTTTTGACGCTTTATTGAGAATTAATACGTCTTGAATATTATTGCAGGGCTTGTGCCAAGATCACTGGCTTCAGGTAAAAAATCAATGAGAAGAAAATAAAAAAAAGGGTGCAGTATGAAACCGCACCCAAAATCTAACAACAACTAAAAAAATAAACCCTATTCTGTGAAGACTAGAAAATCGCAGGGATAGAGATTCTAGCCCCCTGTAACATCTGACCATTCATTTTCGGTGAACAATTTATCCAGCTCAACGAGAATAAGCAGCTCATCGTTTTTATTGCACACGCCCTGAATAAAACGGCCATTATCTTCGTTGCCGATACTAGGGGTCGATTCAATTTCTGACTGCCTGAGATAAACCACCTCAGAAACACTGTCTACTAAAATACCAATCACCTGGCCTTCTGCTTCGATAATAACAATACGGCTCTGATCAGTAACGTCATCAGGCTGCAAACCAAAACGTTGCCGAGTATCTATAACGGTAACGACATTACCCCGTAGGTTTATAATACCCATGACATAGCTAGGCGCACCCGGCACCGGAGCAATTTCCGTATGACGCAGCACCTCTTGCACTTGCATTACGTTAATGCCGTAGGTTTCGTTATCGAGCTTAAAAGTAACCCACTGTAAAATGGGGTCATCTACGGTCTGTTGTCCTGTTGATTTTGCGTTCACCGCAATCTCCTAATATGTATTTCCATTTAAAACTGCCTGAGTTGGATGCCTCAGAATAATACGGGTATTGCAAAAATAAAATCGATACAGCTAGCTAGCCATACCCTGCTAACCTTCTCGTCATTGGTCAGCAATAATCATTTTGAACATATCAATACCTTATAAATTAAGCGTAGCTGCTTTTTTCATGATGAACGTAACGTTGTTTATCTATTCAGCAAGTAACAGGATTTTAATTTACGAGAGCCACTCGTCTAAAAGCGCATGTACATCAAGAAGAATACACATCTGTTCACTTAAAATTCCCCTGTGCCACTTTCTATTTTTTGGTGCATTTCTCCAGCGCACGTCTTGCTGCTGAAGTTTCAACACTCTATCAACCCCGCTGCAAGCTAAACCATAAGGGCTGTTTGCAATGGTCATAATATAATTTGGCCCGGTATTATCGGTGATCACTAAGGGCTGATTGCTCACGAGATATTGGGTATCCAGAATTTTTATATTTCGACCGCTATGGGTATAAATCCCCATAAACCACGGTGGCTGATTGGCAATGCGAACCAGACTTTGTTCACATTTGTAAACACTGCCAATGAGAAGAAGGGGAATGGCTAAGGAAACCTTATCGATATTAACCAATAACGCATCAAAGTTATCAGATTCCCAGTCTGCTTTAATGACTGGTACACCTGAAGACACCGCACGAGGTTCTGGTTCTGGTTCTGGTTCTGGTTCTGGTTCTGGTTCTGGTTCTGGTTCTGGTTCTGGTTCTGGTTCTGGTTCTATAGAGTTTAAGGTCTGAGCACCTTTTTCTTTGTCTTCAGTCACAACTGGAGGACTATTGATGAAACATTCTTCATTAACTGCTTTATTGAGGGGATTGACCGCCTCGCCAAACTCGGGATCATTACTTTCGATTAAACTATTGCTGATCAGCTCTGGTGTTTTTAATAGATCATCGAAATATCCGGCAAGAACACTCTTCTTAGAGCCAGAAATACACGTAGTCGATACGCCTTGCTTGTCATCATTAGCCATCGTTAGACAGCCTGCTGGCTCGTTTCAGACGAGTGCGCGTGAACAAGCAAATATTTCAGTAATGATCGATAGGCCCTAACGCCCCGCGCGCTGGAAATATAGTGCGAGGGGGGGACGCCCGCCTTGCTCGCATCCCGAAATTTGGTATCAATGGGAATCATCGCTGGCCAAATATGGCCATTATATTGCTGGCGCAACAAGCGCAAACTTTCAGTAGACGCGTGGGTTCGCCGATCATACATGGTGGGTATGATCGTATGGTCAACCTGCTGCCCTAATGACTGAGTAAGCATTCGCAGTGTATTCATCATGCGCTCTAGCCCTTTCATGGCAAGAAATTCTGTTTGCACTGGTATTAATAATTGATTGCTGGCTGCCAAGGCATTGATTAACAGCACGCCCAGCAGCGGCGGCGTGTCGACCAACACATAGTCATATTCCTCACGCAGCTCATTGAGCGCCATTTGTAGAACACGACCCATCCCATCTTTAAGGCCCATTTTTTTTTCAATCGTCACCAGTGCGGTTGTGGAGGGAAGTAAATCAAGGTTGGGAATTCGAGTTTGATGTGTCAGGGTTTTCGGAGCAAGCGGCTGATTTAAACTAAAACGCTCAAATAAGCCATAAACCGAGGGCATGTCATCATCGGGATTTAAACCAAAATAACAACTCAATGAGCCATGCGGATCCATATCAACCATCAACACCCGCTGCCCAGTCTGGGCCAGCAGGCCCGCTAAGGAAACGACGGTAGTGGTTTTACCCACTCCACCCTTTTGATTTGATACTGTCCAAATTTCCATAAAACTTAACTACTGTTCACGCTTATTGTCTGCAGAGGGATTGATATCATTCGTAAATAGTAAGCCGCCATTATCCAATCGAATGCCCCATTTTTTTCCATTTGACTGTTTAACAGCAGGAGGGTTTATATCGGGAGCATTTATCTCAGCAGCGTCAGTGATAGATGCTCCGTGTTGAGCAGTACCAATGAACTGTTCATTGTTAGTTTCGTCACCTGTCACCCGATTACTTTGTGTATCACCCTCTATCTCATTTTGTTTGCTAAATATATCGTCGTTACTCTTCGCGTTATCCGTATCTATTTGCCGTCTCAATTTTTGACCGCGAGAGATGATCAATACAACCCTTCTGTTTTCTTGTCGCCCTTCCGCTGTACTGTTATCGGCAATCGGCTGAAATTCTCCATAACCTATTGCTGCGAGATTTTCAGGTTGCATTCCATTTTTAATGAGCACTTCTAAAACGGCCACAGACCTGGAAGATGAAAGCTCCCAATTTGATGAAAACTGATCGTTGTTTATAGGGATGTCATCGGTAAACCCTTCTACCTGTAGAGGGTTATTGTATTCTCTAATAATCCCCGCCAAATCAGCAATAATCGGGATCGCTTCTTTGTTCAAGCGGGCAACACCACTATGAAAAAGCAAACTGCTTTTTATTTCCACTTCAATCCAGTCATTATTGCTTTTAACCGATATATTTTCATTTTCAATTTCTTTATAAAACTGCTTTTCTATTTGTCCTGAAATCTCATTTAATTCGATGACTTCTTCTGCTTCACGCTCTTTGGCAATTGCGTCACTTTCACTATTAGAAATAGATACTGGAACATCTGGCTCGATTAATATGGGCTGAATTTTGGTCTTTCCCATCTTATCAAAAATCGGGCTCGCGCCACTGGGACTGTTAAAAGAAGTAACCAACGCATCGGAAAGCACACGGTACTTGCCCTCGTTGACGGAAGATATTGAATACATCACTACAAAGAAGGCGAAAAGCAAGGTGATAAAATCAGCATAAGAAATCAACCACCTATCATGGTTTTCTTCTTCGGTATCGTACAACCTATGCCGACGACGCTGTTTCATTTTAATATCGCCATAATTAAGTGCAATAGGACATCAAGCAAGTGACGCACGAGCCAAAACCTCGCTTAACGCTATAAAAGATAGGAACGCAATCGCAATTCAATAGAACGTGGATTATCTCCTTCTGCAATCGCTGCAATTCCCTCAAGCGTCATTTCTTGATATTGAACCACTGATCTGGAAACAGATTTTATTTTTGCGGCACAGGGTAAACAAATTAAATTAGCAAAACCAACACCATAAATTGTCGCCACAAATGCGGTGGCAATACCTGAGCCAAGCATTGAGGGATCGGCAAGATTATTCATCACGTGAATAAGGCCAAGCACCGCGCCAATTATACCTATCGTTGGGGCATAGCCCCCCATGCTTTCAAAAACCTTGGCGGCTTCGAGATTTCTACTTTCATAGATGATGATGTCGTTTTCCAAAACCATGCGAATCGACTCTGGCTCACTGCCATCTACCAATAATTGCAGGCCTTTCTGTGCAAAAAGATCTGTCTCTTCTTCGACAATTGTTTCCAAACCCAACAAACCTTCTTTGCGTGCCGTAACGCTCCAATATGACATGGTATTAATACCTCGTTCTATATGGATAACAGGTGGGATAAGTACCCATACCAGAAGACGAAATGCGCGTTTTATGGTGACTGCTGAGGTTTGTAAAAATACCGCGCCAAAAGTACCGCCTAACACAATCGTTGCCGCCGGAAAATTAATCAACGAAGAGATGTGCCCACCATCCAGATAATTGCCGACTAGAATGGCACCGATACCCATGACGATCCCTAGTACCGTCAATAAATCCATAATTAGGTGCCCGTTCTAAAGATATCGACGAGAACATCTAGAGACAACTCAGAATCAGCAAGCCCATTTTTCACAATCGACCCTGGCATACCGTAAACCACTGAACTCTGTTCATCTTGCACCCATATTGTAGCGCCCTGTTTTTTTAATAATTTCGCGCCATCCTTTCCGTCGCTGCCCATCCCTGTCAAAACAACAGACAGCGTTTTTTTGCCCAGATCTTTTGCGGCCGAGGCGAAGAGAACGTCCACACACGGTGCATATTCCAAACCACCGTCGTTATCCAATACTCTCACAGACCCTCGGTTTCTTTTATCAAAGACAAGCTGTTTCCCGCCCGGTGCCAATAATACTCGACCACGTTTTAAAACATCCCCCGTTTGCGCCTCTTTAACCTGAAGTTTCGAGATGCTATCAAGTCTCTTTGCAAACGTTTCTGTAAAATACTCGGGCATATGTAAGCCAATCACAATCGGTAAGGGAAAGCTAGCCGATACGGATGCTAGTATCCGCGTTAACGCTGCAGGGCCACCCGTAGAGCAGCCAATGACCATTACATCGAACTGATTGAGACTGGCAAGATTTTTTGGCCTACGAATATTCGGTGTGGTTTTCTCTACCTGTTTTTTTTCTTTTAATGCCTGATCTCGAAGCGGAAGAGGCCGAACGGTTGCGTTGCCGGGAGCGGTCTTTACGGGAGCTCCCAATGACGCCAAGGACGCTCTTACCGCCCCCCCACTTTTTTGAGTTAGAGCGCGTATTCTTTTATAAAATTCATTTTGAGTTTTGGTTGTCGCTTTCGCGAAGGATTCAAAATCTTTAAGCAGGTAGTCGGCGGCACCAGCATCTAAAGCATCAAGCGTTATTTTAGCGCCGTCATAGCTTAAGGAAGAGAGCATTAGAATTGGCGTTGGGGATTTAGCCATTATTTCACGAATAGCAGTAATGCCATCCATTCCCGGCATTTCATAATCCATTGTAATAACGCCAGGCTTTAAAGATTCTGCTTTTTTTATTGCATCGGCACCATTGATTGCGGTTCCAACGACCTCAAAATCTCCGAAGCTATTGATCAACTTACATATTTGCTGACGGAAAAAACTGGAATCGTCAACAACTAGCACTCCAATCGCCATGTGTTCTTCCTTTCTATTTTCTGCATAAATATTTTAGTTCGAATTACGTATTCACCTATTCGATTAAAATTATATACGTTTTATTTTCAATTCTAGTTGCCCGTTTTATACGCTGTATTAGGCATACTGTTTTATCAAACTGGGGACATCCAAAATAATTGCAATGGATCCATCACCAGTGATTGTTGCTCCGGACATACCCGGTGTCCCATGCAGCATTTTCCCCAATGGTTTTATAACAACTTCTACTTGACCAATTAACTGATCCACCACTAAACCCACTTTGGTGGTTCCCACAGTAACAATAACCACATGGGCAGAATCTAAGACAAGATCTCCATCATGCCCGGGCACCAGCCACCTTTTTAGATAAAAAAGCGGCACGGCTTTATCTCGAACAACAACGACTTCTTGGCTATCTACCACATTGGTCCGATCTTGATCTAAGTGGAATATTTCATTCACGCAGACTAATGGTAAAGCGAATGCTTGTTCGTCCAGTTTCACCATTAAGGTTGGCATGATAGCGAGGGTTAGTGGTACTGTTATCGCAATGCGCGTACCCACTCCCATTTCCGAAAAGATGGTGATGGTACCGTTAAGCTGGCTAATTTTTGTTTTAACCACATCCATGCCCACGCCACGCCCCGACACATCTGAAATCTCTTTTTTTGTGGAAAAACCTGGGTGGAATATGAGGTTAAATGCTTCTTCATCACTTAAACGAGCTGCGGCTTCTTCATCCATCAATTCTTTTTCAACAGCGATGCCTCGCAATAAATCAGGATCCATTCCGCCACCATCATCGGAGATAGAGAGGATGATGTGGTCACCCTCTTGCTCTGCCGACAGCAAAATTTTACCAATGCGCGGCTTTCCTGCTGCCTCCCGCTCATTTGGCATTTCAATGCCATGATCAACGGAGTTTCTTACAAGATGCACGAGTGGATCAGAAAGCGCTTCCACTAGATTTTTATCAAGATCGGTTTCTTCACCCTCAAGTTCAAGATTAATTTCTTTTTTCAGGTTACGCGCTAAATCGCGCACCACTCTTGGGAAGCGACCAAACACCTTTTTAATCGGCTGCATCCGGGTTTTCATCACGGACATTTGGATATCAGCGGTTACGACATCGAGGTTTGCAACTGCTTTTTGAATTGCCTCGTCACTGCTCGCCAAGCCAAGGCGCACAGGCCGGTTTCTTACCAATACCAGCTCGCCCACCATATTCATAATGTCGTCAAGGCGTTTGGTATCAACACGTACGGTTGTTTCGGCAACGACTTCCTTCTGTCCACCCGATTTTTTTGTCGCCGGTTTTTTTGCAGCGGGTGCTGTTGCTGGCGACGCAGAAACGGAAGGCGTACTAACTGGCGCACTCGCCTTTTTACTTGTGGGTTTAGGTGCTGTGGCAGTAACGGGAGGTTTAGATTCAGAAGGAGCTGTAGCCTTCGCTTCAACCGCTTTTAATGCAGGCTCGGGTTCCGATAGAGCCACGGTTGGGCCACGGCCTTTTCCATACAGTTCATCAAGGAGTGCATCAAATTCATTGTCTGTAATAAGGTTCGCGCTTTTTTCTGGCGCACTTTTAGCCGGCGCGTCGTCTTTGGGCTTTTTGGTCGATGATACATTCTTTGTGGGCGCTCCATTTTGCCCATGTAGTTCATCTAATAGTTGTTCGAATTCATCATCAGTAATGAGGTTTTCATCACCAGACTTAGGCTTTTCAACTTTAGCCTCAACCGTTTTTTCGGAAGCAGCAGAAACATCAGCCTCAGCGTTATCTGGTTCAACCGCATTTAATAAGGACTGCAACTCATCTGCGGTGATCTCATCCTCACTGCCGCCTTCGTCATCATCCATGCCAAATAGATCGCTGCCATCATCTTCGGCTTCGTCATCATCCATACCGAATAAATCGATGCCATCGTCTGAGGACGATGCGTCTGCCGGCGCGTTAGCGGGATCTCCGGATGAATCCGCTTTTAGGGCGCTTAGAAGATCCCCCACTTGGTCATCACTAATATCAGCTTCGCCCTGAGAAGCCTCTTGCTCCACAGGGTCACTGTCCGCTTCTATAGCGGATGGGACTGGTTGATCTGCTGGCACCTCACCATTGCCGATTTTTACAAAGTGTTCAAGGCCTGCAATAATATAATCAGGTGCAGGAGTAAGTTCTTCCTGAGATTTAACTTGGTCGAACATTTCGTTAACGCAGTCAAGTGCCTGTAAAACGACATCCATCAACTCTGCTGTAACTGTCAGCTTGCGATTACGCAATAGATCAAATACATTTTCAGCAACATGGCAAAGGCTCACAAGGTTATCCAGCTGAAGGAAACCTCCTCCACCCTTTACCGTATGAAACCCGCGAAATATCGCATTCAGCAAATCAAAATCATCCGGGCTTTTTTCTAGGTCTACCAGTTGTTCAGACAACTGTTCCAGAATTTCGCCGGATTCAATTATAAAATCCTGTAGTATCTCGTCATCAGGATCGAAGCTCATCCATTAACTCCCTAAAAGCCTAGGCTTGATAGTAAATCATTGACATCATCTTGCCCGGACACAACATCCGCCCGCTCTTCTTTATTAATAATTGGGCCTTCCGCTTGTATGGTATTTTCTTTCACTGTGGAATCCGAACTCTTTTCAATACCTACCAGTTCTTCAACGGCACCGGCTGTTTTAACCAGCTCAACAAGGCTATCTTCCAGCTCTTGTACAAGCTGAATAACCCGTTTAATGACCTGCCCGGTCAAGTCCTGGTAATCTTGTGCCAGAAGAATATCTGAAAGGTTACCGCATAAGCCTTTAGAGGAAACGATTGTGCCATCGATAAAGGTGCCCATTTTTTTATGGAGCTCTCTAAATTGAGCGGGATCTATTTCGCCTTTAAGCACTTTATCCCATTCGGGCTTTAATTCTTCTGCGGTGGTTTGAATCATTTTTGCAGCAGGAATAGCCTCTTCCACTTTATCCATGGTTTTGTTCGCGGCTGTTTCGGTCAGCTCGATTACATAACCTAGTCGGTCTGACGCATCGGATATCCGAGAAATCTCCTGCTTGCTTTCATCGTCCAGACTAATATCAATATGAAAGTTGGTAATGGCGCTGTGCAAGCTTCTTGTCAGCCGCCCCACCTCAGAAAATAAAGTGTGTTCCCTTACCTTATTGATATCTTCCAGAACTTTAAACGCTTCAATAGAGCTGCCTTCTTCTAGCTTTTCAACCATTGATTTCGCGTGCGCAATAAGTTCACTTTTGGGATCAGTGAAGCTATCTATACCTTCTCTTCCTTGGTTTTCCGACACGGCTTTAGCTTCCTTCAATTCGCTCAAATATTTTTTCGATCTTTTCTTTCAGCACCGTGGCAGTAAAAGGCTTAACAACATAGCCATTAACACCCGCCTGAGCTGCTTCAATTATTTGATCTTTTTTGGCCTCGGCTGTCACCATTAATACAGGAAGAGAATTGAGATTAGGGTCTTCTCTTACTGCTTTAAGTAGCTCTATTCCTGTCATGCCTGGCATATTCCAATCTGTAATCAGGAAATCAAAACTTCCTGACTTTAAAACAGGTAGTGCCGTCTGCCCATCATCTGCTTCTGTGGTATTGGTAAAGCCTAAATCTCTAAGCAAGTTTTTAATAATTCGCCTCATTGTTGAAAAATCATC
>JAESUE010000353.1 GCA_016763235.1 Pseudomonadales bacterium | reverse complement strand
GTTAAAGATTGTTCGATTATTTGGTGAAACTGCTTGCGAAATGTACGGATTAAATGATTTGAAACCTGTACACCCCCTCCGAATGTAGGTACTAACTATTTAAATGTATAGTTTGGGTATAAAGCACTTTCCCATTTTCATCGGTTATTTCTACCACCCACTGGCCTAAAGAATCTTTATTTACCTGCTTGCTGGAATAGCAGCGCCATCGATTGGCCCCTACCTTGATCGGCACATTCGCCATAATTTGGTTCTTATAAATCCAGCGATGATGGATGATTTGACCTGCCTTGCCATGAAGCTCTGTAAACATATAGAGGCGGTTTTCTGGTAAATCGCTCAGTTTTACCTGAGATTTCAGTGTGTTTTGGGGCTCCCTTTTTATTATCCCGGTGCTGAGTTGGGCGCGTTGTAAAAATGCGGGTAAGGCATGAATTAATTGTGTTGTGGCAACGTTTCCAGATTGACTGCCTTCTTCTAAGGTCTGTTTGCTGATAGGAATGTTGTGGCTACTGCTAGAAATTTTTCTAGATCTGTGTGCCAATATTTGGTTTGCAGGTAAGGCGGGTGGGGTTTTAAGTTTCTGTGCGGGGCTTGTGGGTGCAGGGGCTAGAGAATGGGTGATAACGGTGTTTGCATCATCTGTCAGCAGCCTTGGCTCTGGTTCGTTGAGCGAGGCAGGCAGGCTTGCCTGTGAGATGGATGAGTCAGCCATTGCTTTTATTTCTGGCTTTGGTTTAATTAATTGATACAGTCCCAGCGATAGGATAGGTAGAACCAGTAGAGCGATTAGAAACGGTAAGGCCGACTTTTTTTTCGGCTCCGTTTCTGCTGTCTCGGGTTCGGGCTTATTGATGGCGATTCGAATGGTTAGATTTTCTTTGCTCATGAGACTCTGTTCGTAAACCTTTGTTTTGTGCGTAATTTGTTCAAGTATACATTACGTTTTTGGAGAACGCCTTAAAGATGGTTTATTGGGCAGCTCTAAAAAGGTACTTTTCCCGCGATAGCTGTGTCAGTTTCGTACTCGAATCCTTATGTATGCTTTATACGCTGTGCTTCTTTCTGCGGTACTCCCTTGCTTTCACGAGAGAAATGCTATTTCTAGAGCTGCCCTATTGTGAGGGTTTGAAAAGGCAGTATCTTCAGAAAGTTCCTGATAATCCTTTCCGGTAGCGCGCTTTAACTGTAAGGTTTGTGGTCAAAATTGTTATTTGCGCGCTTTGGGCCTGGAGCAGTTTAGCGCGAACGAATTCTAAGGAGAGTGGTAATGACGAAGGTAGCAGTAATTCTTTCAGGTTGTGGTGTGTTTGATGGTGGAGAAATTCACGAAAGCACCTTTACCTTGCTTGCTTTGGATCAGGCGGGGGTGGAGTACCAATGCTTAGCCCCAAATATTAATCAAATGCATGTGATTAATCACCTCACCGGGCAGGAGACTGATGAACAGCGTAACGTTTTGGTGGAATCAGCACGAATTGCCCGAGGTAAAGTTCTGGATCTTGTGGATGCAATTCCTGGCGATTACGACGCAGTGATCGTGCCCGGAGGTTTCGGCGTGGCAAAAAACCTCTGTGATTTTGCCCTGAAGGGTGCCGATATGAGCGTCAATGTACAGGTGCAGATATTTATCCAGGCCATTCATAACGCGGGTCACCCAGTAGGGCTTGCATGTATCTCTCCGGTGATGTCAGAAAGGCTGTTTGGAGAGGGTGTGGTGTGCACTATCGGCAACGATGAAGAAACAGCAAAGGCCATCGATGAAATGGGCGCACGGCATCAGAATTGCGCGGTGGATGATATCGTCATTGATGAAAAGAATAAGTTAGTAACGACACCTGCTTACATGCTGGCTGAGCGTATTAGTGACGTGTCCACGGGTATTCATAAAATGGTGGCGGCGGTCTTGGCGATGATTGATTAGGTGTAACTATTCTGCTCACGCTCAAATTCGAATGCAGTCTGAATAGTGACGAATTTTAGAAAGTCAGGCTGAAAAAAGGGCGCAATCTAGCGCCCTTTTTTTTGGTAACTTTTCAGGTCTTACTTTCTAGTTGGTTTTTCCTGAACTAGAAAAGAACTCTTGCTTTAATAGTCCCTTCGATTTCCTTTAGCTTTTTAATGGCCAGTTCACTGTATTCCGCGTCAACATCAATAACGACGTAGCCAATTTTATCGTTAGTCATCAGGTATTGACCGAGGATATTAATATTATTTTTGGAAAATATCTCATTGATTTGAGACAAAACCCCTGGCACGTTTTTATGAATATGTAGCAAACGGTGGTTGTTAGAGTGAGCAGGCAGGGTGACCTCTGGAAAGTTTACAGAAGTGGTGGTAGCGCCGGTGTCGCTGTATTTTACCAGTTTATCGGCTACTTCCTGGCCGATATTCTCTTGCGCTTCCAAGGTGCTGCCACCTACGTGTGGGCTCAGTATGACATTGTCATAACCCCTTAACTCTGAAATGAATTCATCATCGTTGCTGCGTGGCTCGGTGGGGAAAACATCAATGGCAGCACCCAGAAGCTTTTTAGATTTCAATGCTTGGCTCAGGGCTTCGATGTCGACCACTGTGCCGCGTGAGGCATTGATAAAAACACTTTTGTCTTTCATTGCCGCAAACTGCTCAGCCGCCATCATATTTTGGGTCGATGCTGTTTCGGGAACATGCAGCGTGACGATGTCACTAATGGAGAGCAGGGCGTGAAGGCTGCTTACTTGTTCGGCATTGCCAAGCGGTAGTTTGTTCTCAATGTCGCAAAATTTCACTTTCATACCGACAGATTCGGCCATAACGCTAAGTTGAGAGCCGATGTTGCCGTAGCCGACAATACCCAGGGTTTTTCCGCGTACTTCAAATGAGTTGCTGGCAGATTTGCGCCACTCGCCTCGGTGGACCAGTGCGCTTTTTTCGGGGATACCGCGCATTAGCATGATGGCTTCGGCTAATACTAATTCGGCAACACTGCGCGTATTGGAGAAGGGGGCGTTGAAAACGGGGATGCCACGGGCAAGCGCAGCGCCTAGGTTAACTTGGTTGGTGCCGATGCAAAAGCAACCAATGGCCATGAGTTTATTGGCTTCAGCTAACACGTCTTCTGAGAGCTGGGTGCGAGAGCGAATGCCGACTATATGGGCATTGGCGAGCTTTTTCTTCAGTTCATCGTCAGGTAGGGAGGTTTTTAGGTATTCGATATTGGAATAGCCATTCGCCTTGAGTGCATCAACGGCTGAGTTGTGAACGCCTTCTAGCAGTAAGACGCGTATTTTACTTCGATCAAGGGATGTTTTAGCCATGTTAAGGAGCCCAAGTTGGTAAGAGTGTTCTGCGGCGAGGTATAATACCACATTGTGCCAGAATTGAAGCGCTGGGTGATGGCTATAAATGTAGTGAAAGCGCCTCTTAGCGGGCAATTAAAATCCTTGAGAAAAGAGTTAGATTTGTATGGGTAATCTGTATGGGTAGTCTGGATGCATCTGCGGTTATAAAAGAGTTGGAAGGCCTCGTTCAACAGGGGCGCGTATTAAGTGATCCCGATAGTTTGCAAAAGTATGGCTGTGATTGGACCAAACAATGGCAGCCCGATCCTTTGGCGATTGTATTACCTAAATCGTTGAAAGAAATTCAGTCCGTGGTCTGTTGGGCCAATGATAAGCAGATTTCTTTGGTGCCCTCTGGCGGACGAACTGGGCTGAGTGGTGGAGCAGTTGCGCGCAATAAAGAAGTGGTCATTGCGTTGGACTTGCTTAATGAAATCAGTGAGTTCAGTGAAACAGAACGTACTGTGCGTTGCGGTGCAGGAGTGATTACACAGCATCTGCAAGATTTCGCAGAAGAAAAAGGCTTTTATTACCCAGTGGACTTTGCTTCCAGCGGCTCCAGTCAGATTGGCGGCAATATCAGCACCAATGCCGGTGGCATCAAGGTGATTCGTTACGGCATGACGCGTGACTGGGTAGCGGGCCTCACGGTGGTAACAGGAAAAGGCGAGGTGTTATCCTTAAACAAGGGCTTGGTAAAAAATGCGACGGGTTATGATTTGCGTCATTTGTTTATCGGTGCAGAGGGTACGCTCGGCATCGTGGTCGATGCCACTATTCAGCTTGCCATGCCACCAAAAAACCTCACGGTGTTGGTTTTGGGTGCGCCGGATTTTGCGTCGATTATGCAGATTTTAAATACCTTTCAATCCAATATTGATTTAACAGCGTTTGAGTTTTTTTCCGAAGTGGCCACATCTCATGTGGTGGCGGGCGGTAATGTGGCGCGTCCTTTTGCAGAGCAGGCTCCTTATTACACGCTGCTGGAGTTTGAAGCAGACAATGAAAAAATGCTTGAAACAGCGATGGCCTTGTTTGAATCATGCGTCGAGCAAGGCTGGGTTTTGGATGGCGTTATGAGCCAAAGTGAGCGTCAGGCTGAGAATTTATGGAAATTGCGCGAAACTATCAGCGAAACCATTGCCGAATTTACACCGTACAAAAATGATATATCCGTTACCATTTCTCGCGTTCCTGACTTCATTGCCGAGGTTGATGCCATTGTGAGTGCGAACTATCCCGATTTTGAAATTGTCTGGTTTGGTCATATCGGTGATGGCAATGTGCACCTTAATATTCTTAAGCCAGAAAATTTGGCGAAGGAAGAGTTTTTTGGTCACTGCCAAAAGGTCAGCCAATGGGTCTTTGAAATCGTACAAAAATACGAAGGCAGTATTTCTGCTGAACATGGCGTGGGTTTATTAAAGCAGCCCTATCTGGCCTATACCCGCAGTGAAGAGGAAATTGCCTATATGAAAGCAATTAAGCAGGTGTTTGATCCTAAAGGTATTATGAACCCCGGCAAGGTTTTATAAGCGCGTGGTTGTTGGATTCGACTCAGTGGGAGCTGGCGTTTTGAAATATTCTCATCGGTTTGTAGAGGGAGAAACCCTTTCATTGGCTACAGGAAAGGTCGTGTGTGTGGGGCGAAATTACGCCGAGCATGCAAAAGAGTTGAATAATCCTGTGCCCACGTCTCCCTTGTTGTTTATAAAGCCTTCCACTAGCCTGGTCTCAATGGATGAGCCCATTGAGCTGCCGGTTTCTGGCGAGCCTTGCCATTTTGAAACAGAAATATCTGTTTTGATTGGGGATGTTATTTCCAAACAAACACCAGAAAATATTCAGGATAAAATAGCCGGTTATGGGCTGGGCCTTGATCTGACTTTAAGAGAGCTACAAAACAAATTGAAATCTAAGGGGCATCCCTGGGAAATTTCGAAGGCCTTTGATGGCTCCTGTCCGCTC
>JAESUE010000352.1 GCA_016763235.1 Pseudomonadales bacterium | reverse complement strand
CAAAGCCTATGGTTTAGCTGGGCTGCGTGTGGGCTATGGCGTTTCTAATCCCGTCATTGCGGATCTGCTTAACCGTGTGCGACAACCTTTTAATGTCAATATCCCCGCGATCGTTGCAGCTACCGCTGCACTTCATGATGAGGCATACCTGCAACAATCCTGTGCAATGAATGCTCGTGGTCTTTCCCAGTTGAAGAGTGGGTTTTTCGCATTAGGTCTGGAGTTTATCCCTTCCGTGGGGAATTTTATTACGGTTGATTTTGGAAAGGATGCCTCTGGTATCGACAAGGCTTTGTTGCAGAAAGGCGTCATTGTGCGACCTGTTGCTAACTATAATATGCCCACTTGTTTGCGTGTGAGTATAGGTTTACCAGAAGAGAATGAGCGGCTCCTAGTTTCGCTAAAGGAGAGTATCTAAGTGCCTAAAGTAGTGCTGGGCAGACCACTTTCTAAGGTGGTAATCATTGGTTTGGGGCTTATCGGAAGTTCTTTTGCGCGAGGCCTAAAAAAATGGGGTCTTTGTGAAGAAATTGTAGGATGCGCACGCTCTTCCTCCACTTTGGAAAAAGGGCTGGATCTGGGTGTTATTGATACCGCTGAGAAAGATTTAAGCCTTGCTGTTCAGGGTGCTGATCTAGTATTTCTTTCTATGCCTATCGGCGCTACGGAAAAAATTCTTTCCACTATTGCACCTTATTTGGGTGAAAACACCATCGTTACGGATGCAGGTAGCGTAAAAGGCTGCGTGGTCGAAGCCGCCAAGCGTGTGTTTGGTGAAGTGCCAGAAAATTTTATTCCAGGTCATCCCATTGCGGGTTCTGAGAAAAGTGGTGTTGATGCAGGAACGTCTGGATTGTTTCTTCATCACAAAGTTATTCTAACGCCAGTAAGCGGGCACTCTCCTGAGGCCGCGTTGACAGTGACAGCGCTCTGGGAGGCGATGGGTGCAAACGTGATTTTAATGGATCCCGGCACCCACGATAAAATATTAGCAGCGACGAGTCATCTACCCCATTTGCTGGCCTATTCGTTGGTAGATACGATGGCCAAAGATGATGAAAGTCTCGATATATTTCGCTACGCAGCAGGAGGGTTTCGGGATTTCACCCGCATAGCAGCGAGTGACCCCACTATGTGGCACGATATATTTCTCGCCAATCGTGCAGCCACACTTGAAGCTTTGGATGAATTTACTGAAGATTTGGCTCTGCTTAGGAAGGCGGTAGATACGGGGAATAGTCAGGACATGTTAGGGGTGTTTACTCGAGCTCAAGCCGCAAGAGAGCATTTTTCAACTATTTTAAGTCAACGTGCATATTTAGAGAAGATGTCCGAGTCTATGAACGAAAAACAAATAGAGTTTATTTTACAGCCGGGTAGCAAAGTATCCGGAAAACTACGTGTTACAGGTGATAAATCGATTTCTCATCGTTCTATTATTCTTGGCTCTATCGCTGAAGGTGAAACAGATATAGAGGGGTTTTTAGAGGGTGAAGATGCCTTGGCTACATTGCAGGCATTTCGTGATTTAGGCGTTGTGATAGAAGGCCCTCATCAAGGCAGAGTCAAGGTGTACGGTGTCGGTTTACATGGTTTGAAAGCGCCACCAGGAGACTTGTACTTGGGTAATTCTGGTACATCTATGCGTTTGCTAGCTGGGTTGTTAGCTGCTCAAGATTTCTCGGTAACGTTAACCGGTGATAAGTCACTGACGAAGCGCCCTATGGGAAGAGTTGCGACCCCACTTCGTTTGATGGGGGCTCAGATTGATACCGGGCAGGATGGCTCCCCTCCATTGGCGATTAAAGGAAACCCAAGCCTGTCTGGAATTGAATACCCTATGCCGATGGCCAGTGCTCAAGTGAAATCCTGTTTATTGTTAGCGGGTCTCTACGCTGATAGTACAACGGTTATTGAGCCTGCGCCGACTCGAGATCATACCGAGAGAATGCTGCGTGGCTTTGGAGTCTCTGTGGATCAGCGGGGTGATACAGTAACGTTACAGGGTGGCCAGACTTTAAAGGCTTGCTCAATCGATATCCCCGCCGATATTTCTTCAGCGGCATTCTTTATAGTGGCAGGTACTATCGCTAAAGACTCAGAGATTTTACTTGAGCATGTGGGTGTTAATCCTACTAGAACAGGCGTGATTGATATATTGCGTTTGATGGGTGCGAATATTTCTCTTTTGAATGAGCGCCAGGTTGGCGGTGAGCCTGTTGCCGATCTATTGGTTAAAAGTGCAGATTTAAAGGGCATCGACATCCCAGAAGCACTGGTTCCTTTGGCTATTGACGAGTTTCCCGTGATATTTGTGGCAGCCGCTTGCGCGCAAGGGCCTACCTGTTTAAGGGGGGCTGAAGAGTTGCGAGTAAAGGAAAGCGACCGAATACAAGTGATGGCTGATGGGCTGGTAAGCCTTGGTGTTGATGCGCAGGCGACACCCGACGGAATCCTGATAAATGGAAAAGGTGACGGTCAGGCGAATGTATTTACGGAAGGAACTGTAGAAAGCCATGGCGATCACCGTATCGCTATGTCATTTTCAGTTGCTTCTCTTCGTAGCAGTGGTGAAATTCGTGTTTTGAACTGCGCGAATGTGGCTACGTCGTTTCCGTCTTTTGTCAGCGAAGCTCAAAAAGTCGGCATACAGATTATTGCGAAAGATGTGCAATGAGAGTTATTTATTTGCCGTAGTTATAAGGAGTTCGTATGGCGGAAAAAGAATCTAAAATTATTCCAGTGATCACTATTGATGGTCCTGGTGGGGCAGGTAAGGGCACGGTTTCGCAGCTTCTGGCGAAGGAGTTGGGTTTTCACTTGCTTGATAGTGGTGCGTTATACCGAGTTTTAGCCCTGTCGGTTGATAACCACGGAGTTGATATAAAGGACGAGGAGGCTGTTGGCGTATTAGCAGAGCACATGGATGTTCAGTTTAAAGCGACGGATCCGGGGCTTGGCGTGGAAATAGTGCTTGAAGGCGAGGTCGTTACAAGATCCATTCGTGAAGAACGCGTTGGGCAGCTGGCTTCAATAGTTGCAGCGATCCCTGTCGTCCGTAGTGCACTATTAACGCGCCAGCGATGTTTCAGGGAGTTACCGGGGCTTGTAGCAGATGGTCGCGATATGGGTACAGTTGTATTTGCGGACGCGGCACTAAAGTTTTTTTAACAGCAAGTATTGAAGAGCGCGCTCAGCGCAGGTACCAACAGTTGAAAGGAAGAGGGGATGATGTTAGCCTATCGCGCCTTAAGGAGGCTATTCGTGTGCGCGATGAGCAGGACACAAATCGTGTAATTGCTCCGTTGAAGCCGGCTGAGGATGCTTTGATCTTGAATAGTACTGATTTAAGTATTAACCAAGTGTTCCAAAAAATTCTAGACGCAGCGAAACAACGTCTTTAGTTTGGAGTTCTTTGTAATTCCGACTATGAGTAATACAGATAGTTAATTTAGCATAAGTGAAATCACTTTTCGATGAGCCTTTCTTGTAAATAACCAGTAAAAAGAAAGGCTTGTTATAATGAAACCAACCCGTACTTGCTGGTGAGTATGGCTTGCAAGGGTGTTTTTTGACGCCCGCAAAAGAACAGGAACGAAAATGAGCGAGAGTTTTGCCGAACTATTTGAAGAGAGTATAAAACAACTCGACGTCGCCCACGGCGCTGTTGTAAAAGGTTTAGTGGTAGCTATTGATGACAACTGGGTTACCGTTCATGCTGGCCTTAAATCGGAGGGTGTTATTCCTCGTGAAGAGTTTTTTAATGAGAAACGTGAGCTAGAAGTTGCTGTTGGTGATGAGGTTGATGTTTGCATTGAAACACTTGATGATGGTTTCGGTGAAACTAAACTCTCTCGTGAAAAAGCGAAGCGTGCAGAAGCATGGCGCCGCTTGCAAAAAGCACATGATGACGAAGAAATTGTTACTGGTATTATCAATGGTAAGGTTAAAGGTGGCTTTACGGTAGAAGTTGATACTATTCGTGCATTTTTGCCTGGCTCGTTGGTTGATGTTCGTCCTGTTCGTGACACCTTGCACCTTGAAGGGAAAGAGCTTGAATTCCGTGTTATCAAGTTAGATGAGAAACGAAATAATGTTGTTGTTTCTCGACGTTCTGTGCTTGAAACTGAAAATAGTGCTGAGCGTGATGCATTGCTAGAAAGCTTGCAAGAAGGCATGGAAGTGAAGGGTATCGTTAAGAACCTGACAGATTATGGTGCTTTCGTTGATTTAGGCGGTGTTGATGGCCTTCTTCACATTACAGATATGGCGTGGAAGCGTATTAAGCACCCAAGTGAAATCGTTGCAATTGGCGACGAGATCAATGTAAAAGTGCTTAAGTTCGATCGTGAGCGTAACCGTGTTTCACTAGGCTTAAAGCAACTAGGCGAAGATCCATGGGAAGCGCTAACTAAACGTTTCCCAGAAGGACAGGTAGTTAAAGCGAAGATTACCAACCTAACTGATTACGGTTGTTTTGCTGAGCTGGAAGAAGGTGTTGAAGGCCTTGTTCACGTTTCTGAAATGGATTGGACCAATAAAAATATCCACCCATCGAAGTTGGTAGATATTGGTCAAGAAGTAGATGTTATGGTTCTTGATATCGATGTCGAGCGTCGTCGCATCTCCCTAGGTATTAAGCAATGTGTGCCAAACCCATGGGAAGAGTTCTCCTCGAAGTTTAACAAGGGCGATAAGATCAGCGGTAAGATCAAATCAATCACAGACTTTGGTGTTTTCATCGGTCTTGATGGTGGCATAGATGGTCTTGTGCATCTTTCTGATATCTCTTGGGACGAAACGGGCGAAGAAGCTGTACGTAAGTACAAAAAGGGTGATGAGCTTGAAACCGTTATCCTGGCAGTTGATCCAGAAAGAGAGCGTAT
>JAESUE010000351.1 GCA_016763235.1 Pseudomonadales bacterium | reverse complement strand
GAAGGCAATGATTATCAGGAATATGTCGAATTGAAGGATAAGTAAGTTTATTAACTTATACAGTGCGAGGGCGCGGCACCCAATTATTCCAATTTTTAAGGAGCTTTAGCGTTACGTATCGGCTAGTGTAAGTAAATATCTATGTCAGCTTTCTTTGCAGCCTTAACTAATTTTTTATCCAAAGTGGCTAGAGGCAATCCATCGCGAATGGCAAGTTCTAAGTAGCTGGCGTCATAACTTGAAAGATTATAGGCTCTAGCTAAGGCTATCGTCCTGCTAAAAGCCTGCTTAGAAGTGAGAGAATCCGTGTGGATGGGTAGGTTCTCTAGCTGCAAAATAAAACCTTCGGCCTCACCTTGAGAAATATCACCTCTAGACTCTGCCCCAAGTAGAACATTGCTTGCCTCGAGGTGCCAAAGAGTGGGAACGACTGCATCATTCGCTATAAAGCTCTTGAGAACAGCTTCGGCGTATTCTTGGTCTTTCTTTTTTAAGCTTTCAAGCAGCCACCGCATGGCTACAGAGTTATCCATCACGAAATCGCTCATTTACGACCGCTTCCTTTTAGATTATCAAGCTCAGAATCTGATAAAGGTTTCTTTTTTGCCCTCAAAATATTATTAATTGCTGATTCTGCTTTAAGCTGACTTGATGCTCGACTTGGAATCAAATCAGCTATCGGTTTACCCCGGTTTGTAATGGTGAAAGCCTCACCTCTCTCAACTCTACGCAATATCTCAGGTAGCTTTGTTTTAGCGTCATAGGACCCTATTTCTTCTCTCATCGTGTAATACCCTCTAAAGCAGTTTCATTAGACCAGTGTACAGGTCTAATGTATCTTCTACAAGGAAGCAGACTAGGTTTCTAGTCTGCTTAATTAGGGGTCAGGTATATTTTATCATGTCATTATTCAAGCACTTGGCCCTGCTTCTCTTCAATTTCGGTCGGTGTGTTTCGTGCGGAATGAGGATTGTTGAGACCTAACATCGAGCGATGTAACGCCCTTAATTGCCGGCATTGTTGCATTCACTCACTGAATCTACAGCGCTCCACTTTAAAGCATCACGCTCCTTACTTATCACATTACGCTAATACTTCCACTCTTCATGCACCAATGGCGATGTATTCAACGTATCACGATGCAAGCGCCAATTTGGCATATATAAATTCATGTAGTCTCTGAACCGCGAATTGTGTTTGCGTTCTAGTAGATGAATCAACTCATGGACAAGTATGTACTCAAGACACTCAGGAGGTTTCTTAGCCAGCTCTAGGTTCAACCAAATTCGCTTTGCCTCTATGTTGCAGCTACCCCATTTGGTCTTCATTTTCTTGATGCCCCAACTCTGAGCCTCAACACCGATTTTTTGTTGCCAGTTATTTAGCAAGGCTGGCAATCGTTGTTTCAGCTGTTCACGGTACCATTCATTTAATACCTGCAAACGCTTATCAAGGTCGGCCCCAGTAGGAATCCTTAATTGCAGCTTAGTGCCTTTTATCACAATAGAAGGTTTACCAACCTGCTCAATGAGCTCTAAACGATACCTTCGCCCGAAAAAATAATGGGTTTCACCATCGAGCATTTCCCGCTTAGATTGTCGTGGCTGTTTGGCGAATTCTTCACGCTGCTGTTTTATCCAGGCAAGTTTTGAAACGATAGCTGCGCGTACACGCTCGTCCGTCACCTGCAGAGGGATAGCAACCCTAACTTTACCTTCAGGGGGCAACACACTCAGGTGTAGGTTTTTAATTTCCTTACGCACCACCTCCACATCAATGCCGCCCACGGTCATCAATGAACGATCATTGACTACAACCTCATCCGTATTAGACATCACCCTATTGATACTCTTTTTGATTCTTGGCGATAGCTAAGATCGCTTCAATATTAATCTCATAATCGGCGGTTTCTTTACGCACGGCAAGCGCAATCTCTCGCTCCTTAATACGGTCCCCGATCCAGTCAGCTTTTTTGGTATAGCGAATAGCCGTATCGATCTTAGTCGCCAGTAACTCATCCTTATCTAGATTGTCGTACAGGGCCTGTTTCGCTGGCGTATCCATACTTGAGGGATAGGGTGACGAGACGCCTCCTGGCTTCACCACCTTTCTGGCTAACGCTTTTATCTGCTCAAGGTATTCTTGATAATCGATGGCCTTTTCACGCCGCGCTACAATCAATGCGTCTAATAACTCCGACATGCGTTCGTAGTACTTAGGGTTAACCGGATTTTCATCAATAATGGTTTTACGCATATTATTTTCAATCGTTTCAGCCATCGCCTCCGGATTCGATTTAATACCATCAGGTAAGCCATCCAAAGCGTCGTCACCTTTCTCTACAATGAGCGCTATCAGACCCAACTCTTCAAAATCCATCAAGACTTCACTGTCATCAGCCCGAATATACATATCCAACAAATGACGCATGGCCGGCTCGAAACGCTTCATATCAAGATAATCACCACTGGCTAACTTCACTTCGTCTCGCATTTTTTCATAATGCTTCACGTCTTGAGCAATCGCCGCTACATCTGCGGCGCTGTAACCGGCATCCAACATTTCATTAGCAACATTGGCATAACTGCGTAATAACTTTCCGGTAGTTTGGTATAACGCGACCCGCAAAGCCTCACGCTCAGCCAAGTCATCTTTTTGGTCTGTCTTGCCACAAAAGTAATTCAAATAATCCTGAGTATCACGGGGTAACCTGACTACTTCACACAGGGCCTTAACGGCCTCCAGCGCATTATCGAGATCCTCCTTGGCTTGCACCAGGCGATCTTTTAATAAGCCCGCCACGTCCTCATCATCGTACCCATCTAAAGGACCTGCCGTATAATTATTGACAGCCTTATCCAAAGACTTGAATAGATCCTTGTAGTCAATAATGTAACCGTACTCTTTATCATCACCATCCAATCGATTGACTCGGCAAATAGCCTGAAACAGGCTGTGGTCTTGCATCTGCTTATCGATATAGAGATAAGTAGCAGAAGGCGCATCAAAACCCGTCAGCAGCTTATCCACCACTATTAACAAGCGCATTTGGCCTGGCTCATCGATAAAACGCTGCTTGACCTCTTTCTCAAACTCCTCAACCCGTTTGGCTGCATCAGCCTCAGGCTGCTCATAATAATCGGCCAACATTTTTCGATAGATATCGTATTTCGCCAGCTTCTCGGTTTTCCCTTCACCGGTCTCCTCACCCTTAATATCCGCAGGTGACGGTTTATAACTGGTGACTATCGCGCACTTACTCGCAAAGTCCGTTTTACTCAACATTTCATAAACTTTACAGGCTT
>JAESUE010000350.1 GCA_016763235.1 Pseudomonadales bacterium | reverse complement strand
TGCCACAGGGCCTGGAGGGAAGGAAATTTGGATCTTAAGCCCCGATGAAGGTGCAACACCGGGAATGCGGATTCAATAAACGTTAAACCCAAAGCACCGACTTAGCCAATTACATTTATTGCAGAAAATCGCATGAAAGCAAAAAGGCTTTCATGCGAACACACTATCCCAGCAAATCAATCTCACCCCTTGATACCATCGTGATCACCCTAGCAATATCCTCGACATCGACAGGCTTGGTCAGAAAATAATTCATCCCAGCTTCATATGATTCCGTCTTTTTAGATTCCAATGCGTGAGCACTTAATGCTATCACTGGTAAATCCTTACCATTTCTATCCAAAATAGGCTGGCTGCGTATTTGTTTGGTTGCTTCTATCCCATCCATAACGGGCATTTCACAGTCCATCAAAACCAGATCGCAAGAACGGGGGTTTTTAATAAGCCAATCTACCGCTTCCTGTCCATTTTCAACCAATTCAAACCCAACGTGTAAGACCTCAAGAATCCCCTCAATAACCGCCTGATTCACTTCATTATCTTCTACGATTAACACCTTAAAACCAGGAAAAGAACTTCCTTCCGCTAAATTGGTGCGCTGAAAAACGTTCTCTTTATTCAATTTTATCGATAGTAATGGCAAAAGATCGTTTATCAACAGCGGTTTTTCAATAACAAAATCGATATGTTGAAGGTCCTTGTCTCTGCTCAACTGCAACGCAGTTAAGTCATCAAGCAAGATAAACTTACTACTCAAAGCTGATTTATCAGAAGCTAGTTCATTAAGTAGTCGCGGCCCACTCCCTCCTGAAAATCGAGTATCCATAAGGACTGCATCATATTTTTTTTGTTCCTTTTGGCTTTGAAGCTTGGTTTTAATCCCTTCAAAGGTTCGAACATTGTCAGCATTTACATCAAAATAGGGCAATGATTTTTGGAGCAGCTTGCTTCTCGTTGAACAGCTATCCGCAATGATAATTTGCATACCAGCAACAGCGGAACGGTATTCATTAAGCTCGGAGGAATTAAGAGCGCCAACGGAAACTGTAAACCAAAATGTAGAACCCATTCCCTCGGCACTATCAACGCCAACCTCTCCATCCATAAGACGGACCAAACGACGACAAATTGCCAAACCAAGGCCGCTGCCCCCATACTTTCTCGTTGTACTTGCATCAGCCTGAGAGAAGGAGTCGAACAAGTGAAGCTGCTTTTCTGGCGAAATACCTATCCCCGAGTCAATTACCTCAAACTTAACAATTAGCGAGCCAAGTTCGTTGGCTTCCCCCGTCACAATGAGTTGAATCTCACCCTTTTCTGTAAATTTAAATGCATTACCCAAAAGGTTTATAATGACCTGCTTAATACGCGTTGAATCACCGATAGCATCAACGGGTAACAGGGGGTCAATATACACAATCAACTCGATGCCAGACTCTGCGGAGCGTAAGGCAAATAATGAAACCGCTTCACTTACAAGTTGTGCAAAATTAAATTTCGTTTTCTCAATATCCATCCGACCTGCTTCAATTTTAGAGTAGTCAAGCACATCATTGAGAACCGCTAACAAAGAACGACTTGAACTGCGAATACTATTAAGAAACCGTGCCTGATCCTGATTGAGCTGTGTCGTATTCATAAGTTCAGCCATTCCTAATACACCATTAAGTGGCGTCCGAATTTCATGACTCATGGTGGCCAAAAATTCACTTGTCGCCTTACTTCCAGCCTCGGCCTCCGACTTAGCTTTCACTAGCTCTTTTTCGATTTTTTCGCGCTCTAGAACAAAACCCAACACAATGAAAGACAACGTCGCAACAACTGTAATTCTATTTAAGACAGCCATAGTCGCTTGGTGCTCAACGGGGATCATGTTAGGCAGTGCTACCCCTGCCTGCCACGCAAAATAAAATGCCAGCGTGATACCTGTTTGTATTACCAGATATAAAAACATTCCACCACGACCAAGCAATAACCCTGCGACCACGGGAATAATGTATGTCCAGCTAAAGTGCGGGTAGTTAAAGCCGCCAGTTCGAAGATTTGTCACCGAAAACACAATACATAGCATAGAAAGAAGTAAGTGGGCACTAAGATTACCGTTTTGAAAACGCCAACTTATAAACAAAATGAATGACGACATTATTACCCCTGCGGATAAAACCGAAGCATGGTAATACGTACCCGTCATCCAAAAATACGAAACGAACGGAGCACCAATCACCATCAGCGTTAAAGTCATCTGATTAATCAAACGATGCTGTTGTTTTGATTTTTCCGTCGCATGAATCCCAACCCCAATATCAAGCAGGGAAAAATACAATCTCGATAGCTTTTTATTCATTCATTATTCACAGTTTAATTCAATAATTAGGGGCATTTCTTTGTAGCGATGTACGGTGCTCAAGCTGTTCACCATGCCCCACCTCTTCACACCCAAAGAGTGAAATGCCATGTTTCATGGCACAAACCAACAAGATCGTGAAAAACGCTCCTGTCGAGTGCAGCACGGGGAGAGCCCGCCTATAAACGTAGTGTATAGGCGGCAATAATGAGCATTTAGTGGCTGAACCTAGCACCATAGTAACGGCTCAGCGAACTCTGTAAGAGTTCAGATTGCATTCAAATTTGAGCGTGAGCGGAGTAGTTACGCACCATGCTGCAGTCTACCAAGGCCTTAGGTAAGTTTATACGATACAAGCGAACGCCAGACTAAAGCCAAGTTTTTGTAACATTTAAACTACAAACTCACGAACAAAGATCAGGGCAGCTCTAAAAATAGTGATTTTTCCGTAAGAGCAAGGAGGTAGCGTACCGAGAGCCGCAGTGTATAAGGCATACATGAGGATTCGAGTACGGAACTAATGCGGCTATCGAGGAAAAGTACGTTTTTAGAGGAGCCTTTCATTCCATTTTTAAAACACTTTGCTGCTTTATAAGCCCAACTACGAGGTACGCTACAACAACCAGAATATTTCAAACAAAACCTATACAGGTTAAATTTAGCATGCAGGAAAATGATAGTCGGCTAGTTAAAACCGTTAGAATACAGGCAAATAAAGCAAAAATAGCCAAGAGCAACCCCATCACCTAATAGACCACAGAACAGCGCTGACAATGCGACTAAAAAGACATCAGCTCGTCGAAACAATGGACAATATATCCATACATTATAGATAGAGGTACATCCACTTTTTCACTGATAAGGCTCCGCAACTCGGCACAGCATATTCCATGCAAAGCAACGAAGCCAAAAGAAAAAATAGGCTTTCAAATAAGACTGCAGCCTTATCCCTAGGGTGTAGGGATAAATATAGCGAAAAACCCCACCTATCTATTCAGGTGCAACATCTTCAAAAGGAGCAATAAGCTTTTCAAGCTCACTGCTTAATTGGTCTATTGTTTCAATCAATACAGCTTCTTTTCGCGACTTTGCAGCATTGGATGCTTCCAGTTCACGAATACGCGGCTCAAAGGTATTAAAATCGAGCTGGTTGGAGGTAATGTATGAGATTTTTTGTCCTCGCTCATATGCGATTGTGTCCTCAAGAGGCGCAACGACTGTCAGCAGCATGGTCATATATGTTGCAAATACTGAGACCGCTATAGCGGCCAATAACATACCCCAAGGCCGGCCACTCTCTTCCGTTTCGCTTGGCGCATCTGCTTCCCGCTCCGCAGGAGTGTTCGCTGCAAGAGTAGGGTTAATGTTGCTGACCACACCCAAATCACCTTTAGCATCAATAGAATCTTCTGGTAGTGCCATTTCACTGCTCCTTCTAATTATCATTTGAAGAGACTCTTGTGCCATATCTCACTGTCGGAAAAGTCATACCAACAAAGGGTTTACAGGCGCTTACGGCCCTAATTAAATACTTAACCCTTAGTAGAGAAAAACACAAGCCATGACAAAACGTCTCAAATAAAATCATATTGGTTTACGCGTCACCATAGACTGTTTCGACACCCACAGTGACCGCGAACACCCATTACTCTCAGCCCTAAACAGCACCGCAACGAGCATAAATGTTTTGCCATCATACTCAATCGATGGACATTGTTCCACTGTCATCGCCAAGATGGAATTCAGCTAAAGTAAACCCTAGAATCGGACATGACCGCGAGGTAAAAAAGCACCTTACAGCCACTCATGCCTCCTACCGGCTTCCAGCAGGCTGAAATCTCCGTATTCGCTAAGATGAAAATAAAGAGTAGACCGCTGTATAATCTGAGGGCACTGAGTGTGAGCCCCCTAATTTAAGGTCAACTTCAACCCCACACCAGTATATAAAATATCAACCTCATGACCCTATCAACCAGAGCCAACTGGCAGCTCCTATTGGTCACCTACTTTGATTCACAAAAATATTAAGCAGGCTTCTAGATTTTATCAACATTGGAAACAAGCATGTATCACCACCTTATGGTTATCTCTTATAAAGGCAGCAATTACTTCGGCTGGCAAGACCTTGGCGCAAACGAACAAAAACCAACCATCCAATCGACAATCCACCAAGTCCTAAAAAAAATATGCAAATATCAGGAATGTAAAATTTCCGCCGCTAGCCGAACCGATGCAGGTGTACACGCACAGGGGCAGGTCGCAAAAATCGCCATCCCTATAGACGTTGATTCACAAAAGTTGCTACGGGGAATGAATTCTTTACTGCCTAACGACATACGCATACTGAAATGCGAAATTTGTTCTCCAGACTTTAATCCAAATAGAGACAGCAAAAGCAAAGAATACCATTATTATTTTTCAACAGCGCTCACTCTCAACCCTTTGTTGTATGACACTTCTTCGCAAGTGTTACCTAGCATGAAAAACTCGGAAATAGGATTAATTGATATAAAAGAAATGGAACGGGCCTGCAAACTATTCATCGGGGAGCATGATTTTTATAATTTCGCCACAAAAGATACAAGTATCAACTCAACAACCCGTAATATTTTAAATTGTGAATTATTGAAAGCTGATTTTTCAAACATTAGCCATGACTTGTATTACTTAAAGATAAAAGGAGATGGGTTTCTAAAGCACATGGTGCGTTATATTTCAGGGGCTATTTTTGAAGTTGGAAGGGGAAGGATCAGCTTAAACGATATTAATAAAGCGCTAATAAATCCTAACGAAAAAAAACTTAGCCCTAAGACTAAATCTAGAGGGCTTCATTTAATAGAAATATTCTATTAAATGAACACTTTCTTACCTAAAAATTCTAGGTCAGGATAATCCACCTTCACGCCCGATAACTACTCAGTTCACGCTCAAATTTTAACGCAATCTGAACTCATACAGAGTTCGCTGAGGTTTTACGATGCGATCAACTAGAATAAACACGTCCACCCTTTCTATTTCTGAAGTGGCTCAGAATCAAAACTAACCTCCTCCCAACCGCTCTCCATAAAAGCACGAATATTTGCATGATCAATACCTTCTGGGTTTCCCAGCACATCATGGCGGTAATAATCACCAAAACAATGTAACGTTTCTATTTTAGTTAGCTGGTGAAGCCGAGAAAATGCGAATATCTTACACGAACCCTCATTACTCCCCGCCGCATTATTTACTAACTTATCCCCCTTACCATTTACGAAGGCGCTTTGGCTGTATTTATAGTTAGCGTCAATGACAGCTATCACGTCCTGAAAAACAATAGTTTCAGGCTGCACTTTTAATTTCTCCAACAGCTTGTTTTCTTTGTCACTCATAAATACGATCAAACTCCTCTCAAATAATGAGTAAACATATAGCTACAATCGTAACGTAAATTGTTATGCACTTCGAGATTGAACCTTCCAAATAAAAATAGACTACTCAGCCATGCCATACACCGAAGAAGATGCGCTTTCATCACTGGGCTTATTTGGCTTCCAAAAGTAATTATTCAAAATCAATTCTGGTGGAATATTCTCCTTTATTTCCTCGTGCTTATCGGGCAGTAAAGTCCAATGTAATTCAGGCCACATATGATGTGCTGTGTGATACCCAAGGTTCCATGTAAAAATATTAAATAGCCAGTGCATATTATTACGTGAAGCGTGATATTCATCTTCCGCATAAATCCCCGAGTGATGAGGGTACGTTGCATCAAGTAGATTAAGAACCATTAACAGCATCGGCACTAGGAAAAAGATAATGCCATTAACAGGATTATGGACAATAAGCGCCAGCAATACAGTATTACTAACTGCAAACATAAGCCAAAACTTACGTTGTAAATCAGGGAAATTTTTCACAATCCCCATCACCTCTGGATACATTTTAAGGGAGTTTTTCCAAACATACTCCCAACGACCCATCGTAGAGCCGTCACTCGGCCGCTTCCAAGGAGATGGGTCTTTACTCTGCTCTAAATAATGACGATGATGCCCAATAACGTGATGAATAATCCAGGAGTACGGGCTCACCCCTGACTGCAAGTACAGCGGAATCTCATAGATACGGTTAAGCGCTGGAGATTTGAACGTTTCACAGTGGCAATGATTGTGTCCAATGGCTATAGACATTGAGTTCAATGTCATAAACAGGATAGATAACGGAATGGCCAACAACAAGGAATCGACAAAAAAATAAGCCGTAAGCTGGATAATAAAAAAAACGACCATGATGGCGGTCGGCAAACGATCAGCCGGGTTGTGAAATAAACTTCTCAGCATAACAATATCTCAAAAGGGTTGAATCTAGAAAATGCAATATACGTTACAAGAGCCTATGCAAGCCCTTGGCGCACCGATTTCTTACGCTTCTTTCCTGGTAACTTCTCAGCTCACGCTCAAATTCGTGCATAGCAGAAACCCACTGAGGTGTTACCGTTCCTATATCCTATTGCATTTCTCTGTTTAACTATCTTGCGGTAGGTCAATCAATTGTAAAAATCACTCGGGATAAATACTAGCGGGGGATTCTACGCCGCTTAGCATTATCCAGCAAGATCAAGCTGCTCGACACGGCAAGGGAGTATGAATTAATTATTGTAACTATTCAGCTCACGCTCAAATTCGTGCATAACGGTGTTAAAAAATG